>NZ_CBFIIF010000001.1:0-246917 GCF_965662665.1 Congregibacter sp.
CCGCGCTGATAGATGCGGCTAGCAAAGTTTTTTGAAACACGGGCGAGATGCGCGTCATGGGGTGCCTCTTTTTAAATTTATGGGTTATTTTTTTGTGTGCACACCGGAGACCAAGGGCGTGCACTCGGGGTATTTTAATGAAAACACGAGCCTTTTTGTCAGTGATTTATTTACTACTTACGGGGCACTGAACGCGGTAGGCAATCTGCGGGTTTTTGTCTATCTCAGGTACTCAGCTCGCGCCGAAACGGTGGTAGCGATTCCAAGATAGCCCGCCCATAGCGACGCGTGAGCACCCGCCGATCCAGAAGCGTGACGCGTCCGGTATCAGTTTCCGTGCGCAGCAAACGACCACTCGCCTGGACCAGCTTTAAAGCAGCGTCAGGTACGCTGATTTCCATAAAGGCATTGCGCCCCTGGGCCTCCAGCCATTCGGCCAACGCTGCGTCTACAGGATTGTCGGGAACCGCAAAAGGGAGTTTGGCTATCACCACATGCTGACAGTAATTACCGGGCAGATCGACGCCTTCGGCAAAGCTGGCCAGCCCAAAAATGACCGCTCCTTCGCCCCCGTCAATCGTTTCGCGATGCCTGCGAAGTATTTCCTGCTTGCTGTAATCATCCTGCCTTAGAATCCGATCCCGCCACTCCCGCGGGAGGCCGTCGTACACATCGTTCATTTGCCTGCGCGACGAAAACAGCACAAGTGAGCCCTCCTTCGCGTTTAGCAGCTCGGGGAGTAAGTCAATTAGCTCCTCGGTATGGGCCGGCGCATCACTGGGTTCACTGCTCATGGCCGGCACATGCAGGGTAGCTTTTGCGTAATCGAAGGGACTGGTGACAATTTTGTAGCGACCATCCTCGGGAACGCCCGAGCGCGCCCGGAAGCGATCAAAACTCCCCAGTGCTGTCATGGTGGCGGAGGTCAGGATCACGCCCGCCGCCCTCTCCCACAATTGCTCATTGAGAATATCTGCCGCCAGAATATGGCTACAGTGAAAATCAATGGCTAGTTCTTCGTCATCAGCGCGACGCCGTAACCACCGCGCCCGGGGCGGGGATTCTTCAGCGCCATCTGCAGAAAAGTCTTTCCAAAGAGACAGGACACCCTCTGCCCGCACCAGCATGCCGCCAACCAGCATCTGCCAGGCTTCCAGCTCATCCCGCACCGAAGCAAAGGACTCATCCTCCAGAGCATCGTCAATACCTGCCTCGAGAGTAACAAGACGCCCACTAAGTCGCGCCCATTGACCCGCCAGAGAGGACGCCGCCTGCTGCAGCTCTGATGGAACAACGCCTCCTTCAAAACGCAATTGCTCTTCAAAGTCTCCAGCCGCCGCCATTAACAGGGCTGCCTGTTCCGCTATCTGCTGCACACGTAAATGCAGATCATCGAACAGCGCTGGCAGGGGCTCGAGTACCGCGCTTAATCCCGGGAGCGTTGAAAGCAGCGGTGAGCCCTTTGCCAAAGCTTTACGGCTCTCACCCAGCCAGGACAGCGTCGAGGGCAAGCGGCAAAAAGAGGCGAAGTGATTGAGCGCCTTATCGGGGAGGTGATGCCCCTCATCAAAAATATAGATACTGTCTTCAGGCGCGGGGAGAATCGCACCACCACCCAGCGCCAGATCAGATAGCACGAGATCATGATTAGTGACGACCACGTCGGCTTCCTGCAAGCCGTCCCGAGCGCGGTAGAAACTGCAGTTTCGTATGTTGGGACAGCGTCTGCCAGTGCACTGCCCCTGGTCAGCGGTCACGGGGAACCAATCGGCATCGTTAATCGGGGCTGACCAGTTGTCGCGGTCGCCATCCCAGTCTCCGCGTCCGAGAGCGTCCAGCATCAGACCGTAGCTTTCCAGTGCATCCCGGGCGAGCGCAGGTGTCACCTCATCCGGATAGAGACCCATGGTCTGGCCGCCTCCGGACTCCCGGGCCATTATTCGGTCAAGCTGACTAAGACAAAGGTATCGTCGGCGCCCCTTAGCGAGGACGAAGTTAAAATCGAGGCCACTTCCCGCTTTGATGTCGGGGAGATCCTTGTGCACCAGCTGTTCCTGTAAAGCGACGGTAGCCGTGGCGATGACCAATCGCTTGTTCAGCACGCGCGCCATCACCAGTGCGGGTATCACATAAGCAATGGTCTTGCCGGTGCCAGTACCCGCCTCGATGACTGCGATAGGAGATCCAAGGGCGTCCGGAGTGTCGATAGATGGCGATAGCAGCGCGAGCGTATTGGCCACTTCGGCAATCATCTGACGCTGTCCCCAGCGGGGTATCAGCCCTCGAGCGTCCGTAATGGCGGAATAAGCCTCACGGATTGCGTCCTTATCCGTCGGAGAAAGAACACTCACGAGGAGCTTTTGAGCTCCATTACACTGCGCAGCGCATTGGCGTAACTGGCCAGTGCAAAGGGCCTCTCCTCTGCACCCATTGCCTGTATACGCTGCTCAAACTCCTCATCTGAGCAGCTGCCCTCGGCAATATCGATGCCCTCGAGATCAGCAGCGCTCTCTAAGGCCTCGTAAGCCCAAAGATTTGCCGGACGGAGACGATAGCCGGTGACGATCTGAGCATCGATGGCCGCGGCAACGTCGGCAGGAGACTCAAAGTTGCTTCCCAGGGGCGTCCCGAAGTGCACGTGCACGCGACCCTTATTTCCAGCGATGCCCTGCCCGATAGAGGCAACATCTTCTTGATCTGACTTTTCATAGCTGCCGGTGCTCTCTCGCTCGCTTAGCTCCCTTGCTTTCATGGCATCACAGGGGTCAAGCTCGTAACTGATGGCGACCGGCACAATGCGCAAAGAGGCAATGTGATCACCGAAGCTTTCGCTGCGCTTATCCCGGCTCAGGGACAGCATTTTAATGACCGCGGCTTCGGTGCGATCCACACCGTCTTTGGCGCGACCCTCGCGCTGGGCGATCCATACGGGGGCATTGTCGTCCTGCACCGAGGTGCGAATGTACTGCGCGAGCAGCTTGGAGTTGGCGAGCAGCTCCCTTGGCCCACTGACCGAGCGGAGCACAACAAAGCTTTTATTTAGACGCATGAGATCCGCCACCCACTGCTCGGTGAGCAGGTTATCCCCAATCGCGATACGCAAGGTCTCGAAGCCTGCTCGGTTCAGCGCGTAGTTTGTGAGCGCGGGATCCATCGCAATGTCTCGATGGTTGCTGATAAACAAGTGGGCCCGCTTTGCATCGAGGTGCTCCAGGCCAGAAACCGTAAGACCTGCCGTGGTGTCATCGATCATGCGCTCCACATAAACTTTTATGCGCACCTGTAAGTCGTATACGTTGTTAACGTCAGACAATTGACGACGCAGATAGAACCGCGCCACAGGCCTTAAGAGCCAGGAAATAGGGAGAATCGAGCCACCGAAACGTAGCCGTAGCATCGCATTCAGGAAGTCCTTGGACCCTAACAAACGATCTATAGTTGGCCGCACCTCCTCATCGTTATAGGGCCTGATTGCAGCAAATGGGTCTGACACGGATAACTCCCGAAAAAACGCGACACACCTTAACCAAAAAGCCTCTGGGCGTCATCCAGCGAATGCATGCAAACGCTGACGAACGCGGTTGCTTCTGCTACTCTTGCGCGCGATTTAAATCGGGGGTGAACCACCATGGAAGCAACAAGCGCAACACTCATGACCTTTGGCCTTGCAACTTTGCTGGTCAGCTGGATTTTAATGCTCATCGCAGCGTGGAAGGACGACTATGCCTGGGGTATTTTTGCCGTATTACTGCCACCCCTCGCTTACATCTACGGCCTGTTCCGACTGGAAAAAGCCGGTCAAAGCCTGCTTGTGGCCTTCGCTGGCTTACTCATGATTTGGGCGGCGTTTTAGGGAGAAGCAACCCTCCCCCCGCTAGCTCACTACCCCAGAACAAAGCGGCGGCGCAATTCGCGCCGTTCCTGCTCCCCCAGTCCCAGACCGTCCCTCAAATAGTCCTCATGATCGCCATAGGATCGGGTCATCGCCTCAAGGGCGCTGTGCAAATAGGCCAACTCTGTCTGCATCATGGGCCGCAAATCTGCGTCCTTTAGATGATCAACCGGGTACTTTTGGCGCACTCGGGCGGTTTGCTGCTCCGGAAGATAATAGTGACGTGACAACAAATAGTCCGCCTCAATATCCTCAAGAGACACTCCAAGGGCCATTTGCAGCACCGCAACGGCAAAGCCCGTGCGATCCTTACCGGCCGAGCAATGAAACAGCACACGCTCAGCATCACTTGATAAAAGCTCGGCAAAAACATCCCGGTAGCTAGCCGTTTGCGAGTCCACGAATTCGCGATTGATATCACACATGAACTCGAACATGGCTTGAGCGCCACCTAACTGCGTGGAGTCCGCATAGATGGCACTCCCCTGACTCCCGGGGGTGATGTCAGCGCCGACAAGCGCAACGCCGTCGGGTAGCCAAGAGGGCTCCATTTGGCGCTCATCGGCCCGACGCAGGTCTATGACCATTTGTAGGTCAAGCGCGGACAATCGCGCCCGATCTTCCTCTGACAGGCTGGCCAGATGGCCGGAACGAAACACCTGCCTCCAGGCCATCGCGCCACCGTCGCAACTATAGCCGCCCGCATCACGAAAATTTGGTGAGCCTGCGAGGCCCAAGTGCCGTCTTGAGTCCCCAACCGCTGCGTCTGAAGTACTGTGATTACCTTCCATTACTGCCCGTCACCTCCTGATTTTGAGATTCAAACGACCCACTCGCGGATTTACGCCAGGCCCTGCGCCTATTGACAGCAGCCATGCCAATCGGCAGAATCCGCCCTCCAAAAATTTCTTTCCACCATTTTGATTATTTAGAGGAGTCCTAAGTGGCTAACTCCCCCCAAGCACGTAAGCGCGCTCGTCAATCTGAGAAGCGTCGCTCGCACAACGCAAGCCTGCGCTCACTCGTTCGCACCAACATCAAGAATGTATTGGCAGCGGTAAAGACAGGCGATGCTGAACAGGCTCGAGAAGCCTACACTAAAGCTGTGCCTGTTATTGATCGCATGGCCGACAAAGGCATCATCCACAAAAATAAGGCTGCACGACACAAGAGCCGTTTGAACGCCCAGGTCAAGGCACTCGCTGCCTAACACTGCATCTACCAACTTGCATTAAAGCAAGACAGTAGAACGAAAAAAGCCGGCTCTGGAGCCGGCTTTTTTTTGGGCGTTTGGAGGACTCTCGCCCTCCGTCACGTCATTGCGCTGAGGCTTACTCTGGCGTATCCACAGAGAACTTCTGGCCACCCACAGACGCTTCGTACATCAAACCACCTTTGGCGCGCGTAAAGATCGCTACACCTTTAGAGTAGTTCGCATCGGCAGATGCACCGACAGTTACGGCAACTGCCGAAGCCTGGGCGCCTAGTTCATAGTTGCCGCGCTTGAAGTCCTCTAAAGCACCCTCATCCTCGAAAAACAGGAACTCACTGTAGGCCTGGCCACCCCACTGGAAACCAATCGTCAATTGAGTCAGAGTAACGATTGCTGTCGGCTCGCCACCTTCATAGAGCAAACCCTTACCACGGGCACCGCCAATACCAAAACCGGCCTTACCTACTGTGGGAATAACCACATAAGCAGCGGCCGTATCGAAGAAAACCTGCATGCTGGGGTCATCGGCCAGAAGTTCGCCTTTGGCTTCCGCGGATTTTCCCTCTAGTTTGCTCACTTCCCGAGGATCCCAGGCCATGGCAGACACACTGATCACAAAAGCAGCCAAGGCTGCAGAAATCTTCATCGTTAATTTCATGGTGAATATCCTTTTAATGGATTTAGTTTTGCGGGCAAAAGAATGCAGCGGCAATATAAGCTGCATTGCATACTCAGGAAATAAAAAAGCCGACTTGCGCCGGCTTTTCAAGGAGCTTAGTTAGCTGGAGAGTCTCAGCAGCAACCTCCGGCTTGGGGGTTACTTCCGGCCTCAGCCACCTGCTGAGCCGGCTGCTCTGCCTCGGCTTCGAGCTTCTCGTGAAATGCAGCGAGCATGCTCTGCTCATGAGACTGCGCTTCTTCCGTATCCAGCGGCCGCTCCAGCGCACTCCAGTTGATGTCGCCGTCCGTAGCCAGATTCTCAAACTCTAAAATGCCCAATGCTTCGAACTTGGGGCGAATCTTATCGGTAAGTAAGCCGATGCGATTGAGGTTAGGAATAACGCGCTGAAACAACAGGTTACGGAAGGTAGACATAATAAAGCCATCGAGTACTTTCTTGCGTGCCTCCTCTACGTCCCAACCAAAGTGTCTGAATACGTCGGTAGCCACCAATCTCTCGCGGCTTACCACACAGGCCTCGTAAGCAAATTGTGCCCGCTCCTCGATTTCTTCCTGAGTTAAGGTCTTTATATGCTCTTCAAGATAGTTAACGCCAAAGGTCACATGTCGAGCCTCATCACGCGTTACCAGGTACACAACATCTTTAAGCACCGGGTCAGGCGTCGTCTCTCGCGTTGTATTAAATGCTGAGAGAGCCAGGCCTTCGATAACGATCTGCATGCCAATAAATTTAAGATCCCAGCGCGGATCCACGAGGATCTTGTCGATGATGCTCTTGAGATGCGTATTAATCGGATACATCACGCCGATGCGCTTCTGCAGGTATTTGTTAAACACTTCGACGTGACGGGCCTCGTCGAAGGTCTGTGACCCCGCGTACAACTTGGCACTGAGTGTCGGGGCACAGGAGCACAGCTGTGAGGCCACGAGTAAGGCACCCTGCTCCCCATGGAGAAACTGCGACAAACTCCAGGCATTCATGTGCAACCAAAACTCTTCCCGAGTTTTCTCGTCCATGGCCAGATAGGGCTCATAGTCGTGGAGGTTCATGAGCTCCGGCGACTGCACCTCCTCGGGCCAGGGGCGATCCCAGTCGATATCCATCTCCGGATCCCAGTTAAGCTGCTTACCCAGGTCGTAGAGCTTTTTGATGCGATCATCCTGCACTGTGTAGTCCCAGTTGTAGGAACCCGTCAGCGGCGTCTGAAAAATCTCCGCGATGTGATCGACCTGCTCGTTAGTTAACAAATCTTCCAGATCGGGGTTCTCCCGGGGATAATCCGCGCCGGGATAATGCTGGATCTTACGTGGAGCTTGCTCTTCCCACTTTATCTTCATGCCTGTCTTCTCTTAGGGTTGGACGATCGAGAACTTCAATATCCGCCAATGCACGAACGGCGACAAGGTAGCTTCTTGTCAAATTAGGGTCATTTGTGGCCAAATTGAGCCATGACTAGCAGTACACCCGCACCCTACGTCCTAATCCTCATCGATCTCGCTATGGAAGCTGGCGTATCGAGGGATGCGCTGCTGCGCGGCAGCTCTCTAGAAACGATAGATTTGAGCGCTATAGGTGCTCGCGTAAGCGATGACGACTTTCGTATTTTGGTTGAGAACACCCTGCAGCTCACCCAAGATACGACGCTGGGTCTGCGCTTGGGACGGCGACTCAACCTCAGTGCCCATGCGGTGCTTGGACAGGCATTTATGACCTGCCGCAATCTCGCAGAGGTGATTCAACTCTTTGAGCGCTACTATCATTTATTGGCGCCAGAGCTGGTACTCGAATTTCACTACGGGGCGGCGCGGACAGTGATTAGCTCCCCAAGTACCGAAGACTATCTTCCTCTGACGTTTGGCCTGGAGTGTATCGCCGCCGCCATGCGCAACACCCTGAATGGCCTGCTCGGTGGCAGCCATTTCCCTCTTCGCTTTGAATTTCCTTATGGCGAACCGGATTACGTCTCGGAATATCGTGAGATTCTGGGTGAAGACCTGCATTTTGACTGCGACCGGGCGGCGTGGAGCTTTCCTACGGAGTTGTTGCACGTTCCGCTGCCAAGCTCCAATCCAGCGCTGCGACAACTTTACGAAGCCGAGTGCGCCCGGCTCCTTGCGGACCTCAGCGACAACGCCAGTATTGGAGACCAAACCCGCAACTTGCTGCGTAAGCTCGAAGGTCAGTACCCCAAAATGCCGCAGGTCGCGACGATGCTCAACATGAGCCCTCGAACCTATCGCCGGCGCCTGACCGAAGAGGGCATAGGTTTTCAGGACCTGCTCGACAACGTCCGCGCGGAGCATGCCACCCGGCATCTCAAAGAGAATCGCTTGCCCATTGCCAGTATCGCCTACCAACTGGGGTTTAACGACCCATCGAATTTTCGACGTGCCTACCGACGCTGGACCGGCACTACACCTGGCGATGTGCGAAAAAACGTCAGCGCTTCAAATTTATGAGCAATCGCCCTCTGAGCATTTATCTGGGCCGCGGCGCGGCCAGGCGAATCGCCAAGGACGGCTGGTCCGGCAGAGACATCTCGCTCCTGCTGGGGGCCTCCGGTGGCCCCAAATGGTTGATCCTCGCTGCACTCGATCGTCTCCTGTTTGGGCAGTTCCTAATGGAAGACAGAGAAACCCCTCTTCAAGCTGTGGGCTCCTCTATCGGTTCCTGGCGCCATGCCTGCCTAGCGCAAACGGATCCCGTCGAGGCGCTGGATCGTTTTGAAGAGATCTACGTGAACTGGGACTACAGCGAGCGACCGGACCCGCAGGAGATAAGTGCCGCCAGTATCACCATGCTGGACCACATCTTTGGCGATATGGGTGCAGACGCACTCATTGACCACCCCCTGCTGCACAGCTACATCGTTACCGCTCGAGGTCGAGGCCTGAACTCCGCCAGCCACTCTCTCGGGCTCGCTGTGGGAATGGGTAGCGCCGCCATCGCAAACACCCTGCATCGTCAGCTTCTGGCATCCCAATTTCAGCGGGTGGTGTTTACCAGTACGGGGGCACCTAAGCTACCCTTTGACGATTTCGGCACCACGCAGGTTGCACTGCGGCCGGATACGGTCTGTCGCGCGCTCCATGCGAGCGGATCAATACCCTTCTTACTGGCTGGCGAGCGCAACATCACGGCGGCCCCTCCCGGGCACTATTGGGATGGCGGCATCATCGATTACCACTTTGATGTGGAAGCGGTCTCCGAACAACCGCTGATCCTTTACCCCCACTTTCGTTCGGACCTCACCACCGGTTGGTTCGACAAGTTCCTGCCCTGGCGCCGCCAGCGCTCACCGAGCGCCGACAACCTCATACTCCTCTGTCCCAGCGAAGCATTCATTGCCAGTCTCCCAGACCAGAAGATTCCTGATCGCAGCGACTTTACCCGTATGCCGCCCGCGGAGCGCATGCGCTACTGGCAAATCTGTATCGAACGTAGCAGGGAGTTGGCCGAAGATTTTCAGCGCCAGCTCGATAACCCAGACCCACTGGCAGGTACTGAGCTCCTCGGCTAAGACGAAATTCCGACACGACAAGCCTCTCGGAAGCGGCTACCCTTAAAAGGAGGCCGTGTAAATAGTTCGCATGGAAAATTTCTCAATGAAAGCTATATTTCACTTTAAGTAAAAGTTCGAACCTACTGCAAACGTTTGCAAAATGGTTTTGGTTGACCTTCGGAGCTCCTCAGTTTCCGGTGTCTACCGGCTGGGACGGAAACTATGCTCGACTATCTACAAAAACGAAATCAGCTCAACCGGAGCTCCTCTGGAGACCGGAGAACTGCCGAGCGGCGAACCGCCGAGCGCAGGGGTGAGGATCGTCGGCAGCAAGCGAATCGCAACTCGGACAACGATAGTGCCTATGAAGGTGAAGAGCGGCGTCAGCAAGATAGACGCCTCGTGTGCCGGCGATCCAATGAACGCCGCTCCCACGAACGCAGAGCCGAAGAGCGCCGCCCTGATCCATCCAGAGTAGAGAGCTTTCCTTCAGCCGATGGCGGCTTTCTCACCCGCGAGGAACGGGAGTTCCTGCACTCCATGGCGCGCCTGGCAGATGACGACTGATGCCCAGAGCGCAAACGTCTAACACCCGGAAATCAAACCCTAGCTGACTCCCAGCTACTGAGATAGAACCAAATCATGACGGCACTACTTACGCTGACATCGCTGATGCTGTCGGTTGTGTTTCTTTTGGTGGGCCATGGCATGCAACTCACCTTGCTGCCCCTCAGAGCGGCGCTTCTGGGCCACAGTGACCTACAGATTGCTCTGAGCGGGTCAGCTTACTTTTCGGGGTTTATTGTCGGCTGCCTTCTGGTACCTCGACTCATAGCGCGAGCGGGGCATATCAGAAGCTTCGCGGTACTTGCCAGCGCTTTGACCAGCGTTCTCCTTGTTCTTGGACTCTCGGAATCATGGATCGTATGGACTGTCCTGCGACTTGCTATCGGATTTTTTATCTGTGGGCTATACAGCGTCATTGAAAGCTGGCTCAACGATCAGACGACCGAAGAGAATCGCGGGCAAGTGCTGGGGGTGTACACCTTATTAGTTCTTATCTCCATGGCCGCCGGGCAGCAGCTGGTGAACGCCTCCCCGATCGCGAGCTCTACCCCATTTATGGTCCTTGCTGCGGTGATCGCCATATCGACCATTCCCGTGGGTATGACGCGCAGTCTTGCTCCAGCAGCGATAGAGTCCACGCGCACGCGAATTAGGCTGCTCGTCTCCCGGTCGCCCCTCGCGGTCACAGGGGCGCTCTTGTCAGGTGCAGTAACGGGAGCGTTTTGGACGCTAGGGGCGGTCTTCGCACGCCGAAGTTTCGATGATTTGTCAGACGTTACTTTGTTCATGTCGGCGGCTATCGTGGGCGGAGCGGTGTTTCAGTATCCTTTCGGCTTACTCTCGGATCGGATAGGGCGTTTGTGGCGTACGTCCCACATGAATTTAAGGGAGGCACTAATTGCTAGCGTGTACGCACCGATTATCAGTGCAGCCATGTCCCCGCGAGACTGTAAATCCCCCACCGCGCCGGAACTCATCGCATACGCCATGTCTTCAAAGGCAGCCGCACGACTGCTGATAACAACGAGTGACCACAGAGTGGAAATAGACATGAACAGGTAAAGAAAATTGACGATCGCGACTTGGCTACGAGTCATTTCCCGCCCAACCGCATAGGCAATAACCAGATAACCGCTAATCATGGTTATCAAGAGGGTGAGAGTCATGAGTGAAATCTCCCACGTTGTAAAAGCCACCGCTAAAAGGCCGTCGACAGTTTCCATGACTTGATAATCTCATTGACTAGAAGCGCAATGATAAGCCCAAGCAGCACATGTAGTGAGAACGGTCTTGCGCCGTCACGGCTTAAACGTGCGAGACAACTTTGCAGTAGGACCTGTTTGTCACCGATAGCGTACCTCCAACTCTGAATTCACGGATCAACGCTTCCAAGCAAAAGCGTACTTCAGCAATCCACTAAATTAGAGGAACCCCGTCCGCTTTATACAAAATGCGGTGCCAGCCCAATATCTGTGTATGCTCGCTAAATCGATAGCCTTTGATCGTGAGCAAGCAGAATGAAGACAGTTAGCGCATGGATGGATGTCGTTGCAAACATTGGAGTATTGGCCGGCATCATATTTTTGATCATTGAGATCTCGCAGCTTACGATCGCAACACAACGCAAAAGGAGGCTGTCTCTTGAAGATTACACTGCATGAGAACCACAAGGAGATAAAGGCTTCATGACTAAACTTGCCATACAAACGGTACTGGTCCTTTTAGCCGCTTGCGCCGGCCCCACACTGGCCGAACATCCCCCGGAATTCGATCCGGTGGTGAAGATTTTTTCGGGCCTTTCTTACTCAGATAAAGCACTGATCAAATCGGTTACGACGACTGACTTTCTGCTGTTGGAGATGGGCGAAGTTTGGGATCGCGATTTCCTGTTGCCATTGGTCAAAGCAGATGGCAGTGAGCGAAACAACTACTTCAGCGTAATCTCGGTGAGCAAGTTTGATGGCGTAGCGTTAATCAACTATTGGAACAAGGCTACGATCATCAAAGACGATACAGAATCTTACCGAGCATGGTTAGAAAGCGTTGTCGCTGTAGAGACGGAGGCAGGCTGGAAGTTAAAGCAAATGCATTCAACACGGATTGATCCAGAGCAGATTCCAGAAGACGTCGAGTTGGAATTAATGATGGTCGAAAGGGACAAGTAGCGCTGATGTCGGACATGGCGCTTCCTGGCCACCTGCCCATTATCCAAGCGCCCATGGCCGGAGTGCAGAACAGTGCGCTAACCATCGCGGTTTCGACCGCGGGCGGGGTCGGTTCCTTACCCTGCGCCATGTTGTCCAGTGAAATGCTGGCGCAGGAACTGGAGACCATCAAGGCTTCAGGGATCGCCGCCTACAACCTCAATTTTTTCAGCCATCAGTCGCCGCAACGCGATAAACGTCAGGACGCGCGCTGGCGGAATGCGCTAGCACGCTACTTCATGGAGTATGAACTCGATCCCACGAATATCCCACGTGGACCAACTCGTTCACCGTTCTCCGATGAAGCTCTCGAGCTGATTTCCGCTTACCAACCACCCATCGTGAGTTTTCACTTTGGCCTGCCAGCACGGGAGCATGTTGAGGCCATCAAGTCCTGGAATGGGCAGATTTGGTCTTCGGCAACTACCGTGGACGAGGCGCTGTGGTTAGTTGACCACGGTGTCGATGCAGTGATCGCCCAAGGAATAGAGGCCGGAGGCCATCGCGGCATGTTTCTCAGTAGAGACTTGTCGACGCAAAAAGAAACACTGGATCTTGTCGCTGCTGTACGAAACGCCGTGTCCGTCCCAGTCATCGCGTCGGGGGGTATCTCTACACCAGAGCAAGTTCGAACTGCTATGGACGCGGGAGCCCAGGCTGTTCAACTCGGCACCACCTACCTACTCTGTAAGGAAACCAAGGCAACTAGCATTCATCGCCGTATGCTGAAAAACCCCAAGGCCAGCAACACACAGCTCACAAACCTTTTCTCTGGAGGTATAGCGAGAGGGATTCCTAATCGTCTAATGGAGGAAATGGGTTGCATTAGCGATGTTGCTCCTGAGTTTCCTTTAGCAGCGAGCGCCCTTGCCCCGCTGAGAGCTGTCGCCGAAGCGCATGGCAAAGAAGATTTCTCACCGCTGTGGTGTGGGTCCGATGCTACGGGTTGTCGAGAGGTCAGTGCTGGTGAGCAGACATTGTGGCTCGCACAACAGCTGGAGTGAGCTTAGGACACATACTCATCAAGAAAGCGCTGCACTTCATTGCGCAGAGGCCCTTTGAACGCAGAGGCCATAAGACCCAGTTCAACACTGACCAGAACATCCGCATCCGAAAGCGTCAGCTTGCCGTCGACGCCAGCACCTTTAATCCGCACAGAGTCACCCTCCCAACGGGCGCGTACACCGTGAGTTCCCTCTAACTGCTTAGCCAAAGTTTCCGCAGCTTCCCGAAGCTCAGCTTTTTCCATGCTATGCGGTTTTCGAATCTGAAATCCTGCCACGCGCACCTACCTCGTTGTAGTTTTGAAGCAGTATAGGTCAGCTGCGCACACCGCGCATGGCCAGCCAATTCCCTGCCAACACCAAAGAGAGCCCGATCGCGGACCATAGCGTCCAGGCATAGCTTTCCAGAACACTGGACACTAAAAGCGCCACAATGGGAAACAGCAGCGTTGTGTATGCGGCGCGATCAGGCCCAATTCTGCCAATGAGTGAAACATAGGCCCAAAAGGCGAGCACCGTTGCAAAGAATGCCAGATACGCCAGCGAAGTCAGATACTCGCGACTCAGATCAACCCTAATCGGAATGTCTAAAACAAGCGCCGCGATATACAAAGTGCAGCTGCCATAAAACATGCCCCAGGTATTGCAGGTCAGCACCGGTAATCCCAGACGAATACTACCCGCGGCCACCAGGTTACCCGCAGAGGCGCAAACTGTGCCGAGAAAGCACAACAACAGCGCCTGCAATCGCGGATCGGACCAGCTCAGGGTTTCTAGTTCTGGATAAAACAAGGCAGCCATACCCAGCAACCCCAACAGACCGCCAACAACCACCGGGGCACGCAACGGCATATTTAGGAAAGTCGCCGCGCCGATGGCGTTAAGCGCCACCATCGTGGAAAAAACTACTGCTATGAGACCCGAGGACAGATCGCGGGTCGCGGCATAGATAAACAGGTAGTTGCAAGAAAAGAGGCATAGCCCCTGAAAGAAGATCCGCAAATGATTGCGCGCGCTTAGTCGCACAAACCCCGTAGTCATCAATGTGAGCAGCGCACAAAGGGCAGCGGCGAGCGCCATTCGATGGGCAATGGACACTAGCGGATCAACCGAGCCCAGCTGGAATTTGATCGCAAACCAGCTGGTACCCCAGATCACAACGGTTACGGCGTATAAAAGTAGGGTTTGCATTCGCAAAAGCAGAAAACAGCTGTAAGAACGGCGCAGCATGCTAGCACGGGATTTCTGTAGCACCCCACTATGCTTTTATACTGTGCCCTATGATTATTCCTACTGAAGTTTCGATCCTCCGCCACGCTGATGGCAAACGCCGCTTTCTCTTTGAGCAAATGGATTTGCGCGGCGAAATCGTGCATCTGGATCAGGTGATCACAGATGTCAGCGAAGTTCACAGCTATCCCCGGGGAGTCAGTCGACTTCTGGGCGAATTCATAGCGGCCGCCGTCCTTCTGGCCAGCACCCTTAAGTTCAAGGGCAGTCTCACAGTGCAGGCTCGCAGCGACCGCGAGATCCCGCTCATCATGGCCGAGTGCAGTAGCGAACTGACCGTACGTGCCATCGCCAGAGGTGCAGAAGCGGCGACCTCTGATAGCTTCGATGCTCTGCTGGGTGGCGGGCAGTTAGTACTCACCATTACGCCCGATCGGGGTAAGCGTTACCAGGGCATCGTGCCTCTTACGGGGGGCTCTCTCGCAGCCAGCCTTGACAGTTACTTCAGCCAGTCGGAGCAGCTCCAAACCCGACTGCAGTTAAGCAGTGACGGGACTCGAGCGGCCGGGCTGCTCCTTCAGCAACTGCCGCCGCAACTCGAGAGTAACGCCGCAAACCGAGAAGAGCAGTGGGATCGCGCCTGCATGCTCGCGGCAACCCTCAGCCCAGAGGAACTCATTCAGTTAGGTGACGCCACCCTTTTGCATCGCCTTTATCACGAAGAAGTCCTTCGCTTGTTTGATCTGGAACCGGTGCGCTTTCGCTGCAGCTGTAGCCAGGATCGCACCTTCGCAGCACTCGCCAGCATCGACGAAAAAGAGATCCGCGAGATACTCAAAGAGCAGGGAGCGGTCACTATGGACTGCGAGTTCTGTAACCAGCGTTATACGTTTCGCGAAGGCGATCTAAGGGGACTTCTTGGCTCCACCGACAGCGCGCCAATCCATTGAATGATAGTGAGAATTGACGCACGTTCATCCGGTTCACAATCACCCCGCTATTCGCCATAATACCGCCCCCCAATCTGAGCGGACCGGAATCCGCCCTGCGTGACATTTACTCTGCTTGCCGATCATCTTCATAAGGAGCTTGGATGAGAAGCCTTAAAAATCAGAGGTCCGTAGCGCAACGCTCCGACAAGACAACACAGGACTTCAGTGCATGAGCGCCAGCAACACCACCCCGCAGGAATACATAGACCTGCAACCTGCAGACTTTATCGAAGAGGCGCTGCGTCGAGGCGAAGGCACCCTCACCGATACTGGCGCCCTTCTCGTCACTACCGGCGCGCGCACAGGCCGCTCTCCCGGGGATCGTTTTATTGTCCGCGAACCCAGCTGTGAAGACGCCGTGGACTGGGGCAGCGTCAACCGCCCTTTTGATGAGGACAAGTTCGACGCCCTCTGGGAACGTGTAGAAAGCTATCTCAGTGAGCGCGACCGCTTTGTATCACACCTTCATGTAGGTGCCCACAGCGATCACTACCTGCCTCTGCAAGTCACCACGCAATGGGCGTGGCACGGACTCTTTGGCCGCAACATGTTTATCAAGCCCGACGAGTACAACCCCGGTCGAAAGCCCGAGTGGTCAGTCATGAATGCGCCGGAGTTCGCCTGTGAGCCCGAGCGTGACGGCACCAACTCTGAGGCTACAGTCATTGTGAATTTTGCCCAGCGGCGCATTCTTATTGCTGGCATGCGTTATGGCGGAGAGATGAAAAAGTCTGTCTTCTCCGTACAAAACTTTCTCTTGCCGGAGAAAGATGTCATGAGCATGCACTGCTCTGCCAATGTCGGTGACGATGGGGATACCACGCTATTTTTTGGCCTGTCAGGCACGGGTAAGACCACGCTGTCGGCGGATCCCGCCCGCTACCTTATCGGCGATGATGAGCATGGCTGGACACGCGGTGCCGTCTTTAACCTTGAAGGTGGCTGTTACGCCAAAACCATTAATCTAAGCCAGAAGAACGAGCCCATCATTTGGGACGCCATCAAGTTCGGCGCGATCGTCGAAAACGTCGTCGTGGACGAGCATCGACACGCCGACTATGACGACACGAGCCTCACAGAGAACGGGCGTTGCTGCTACCCACTGGTCCATGTGCCCAAGCGGGTTGTGGAGAACGCCGCGGGCGAGCCAAAGTGTGTGATCTTTCTTACCTGTGACGTTTCTGGCGTTTTGCCACCGATATCTATTTTGTCCAAAGAAGCCGCGGCCTTTCACTTCCTCAGCGGCTACACCGCACGCGTGGGCTCCACGGAAGTCGGTGCGGAAGCGGGTATCCACCCTACTTTCTCCACCTGTTTTGGCGCGCCTTTCATGCCCCGGCCTGCGAGTGATTATGCAGAACTGCTAATGAAGCGCATCGAAGAGTTCGATAGCCAGGTCTATCTGGTCAATACCGGTTGGACCGGTGGCTCGGGCGCGGCCGGAGGTTCAGGGTCTCGATTCCCTATACCCGTCACCCGCGCCGTGATCAGTGCTGCAGAAAGCGGCGCACTGTTGGACGCTCCCCGGGGACACCTCGACATCCTCAACCTGGATTTCCCAACGGAAATACCGGGCGTTGACGCACAGTTTGTGAATCCCCGCGATAATTGGGGCGACACAGCCGCCTACGACGAGCAGGCCAATAAGCTTGCGACGCTTTTTCAGAACAACATTGTCAAGTTTGAAGCTGGCACTTCTATCGTGGACGCAGGACCTAAGCCCCAGGGCTAATGTCCGCTATCTATCGCGTTTCCTCAAACGGGTGCTTCGGCACCCGTTTTGCTATCTACACCTTCTCTCCCCTACGCAGCTGCAGATAAATGTGACACAGGAGCAATTGTGCAGAAAGTCACAATTCGGTGGCTGAGATTAGTATGTTTGTTCTAATTTTTTCTCCTAAAGTGGCCCTCACTGGAGATGTGAGCAGTCAGCGCCACGCCAGATAGCAAGTCCAATAAGGCCGACACCGTCCAGCAGAGCAATGTCGCAATGCTGGCCAAACAGGAGAGAAATCATGATTCCAGTCATTCTCCCTGCTTCTGCCCCCGGATGGCGATGCAGGCGTAACAAGAAGTAGTTCGACGCACTAATGCGACGTCTACATCAGCAAAACTGATTGCACCATTTTGACAACAAATTTTTGAATACTAGGAGTGAATACCATGGCTGAAGCCAAGAAAGCAGCACCCAAGCGCAAGACTACTGCCAAAACCACTGCCAAGCGTAAGCCTGTTGCTCGTAAGGCAACTGCAGCTCGCAAGACTGCCGCAAAGAAGACCGTTAGCCTGCAGGGTCGTGTGACCGAAGCAAGCCGCAGCGCATTCCTTGCAAGCCTCGGTTTTTACGGCATGGCTTTTGACCAGGTTCAAGGCCAGATCAAAACTGTTGAGACTGAGCTGAACGCTCGTCGCAAGAAGGCTGACAAGCTGTACGCCGACATGGTCAAGCGTGGCCAAAAAGTTGAGAAGCAAGCTAAGACTGCTATCGATGATATCGATCTGCCCAAGCTTGAAGTTGCTGCTCTGGACCTTGCCAAGCTTGAAGCACAGCTGGAAAAAGCTCGCGCACGTTTCGCTGAGCTCAAAGGATCTGTTGGCTTTAAAGCCGCTGCGTAATTGCCCTAACGGGTTCACTGTCCCCGACCTGGGGATTATTTGGGGGTCACATTGTGGCCCCCTTTTTTTTGCCTTTTTTTGCTTGTTTTTTCGCCGCTCTGCCCCGCCCCCAAATATCTGTCTGCTAGACTAAAAGATCAGTTCCAGATAATGCCCATCACCAGCAATTGAGCCAGGACAAGTCTTTTGCTTCGAGGTAGCTTCGCGCTGATCGCGAGCATTGCTGGACCTAAGAGGCCATCACGCAGAGGAAACACGATGACAGACGATAAGAACAAAGTTACCGACAAAGCCGGCGAAATCGCAAAAAATATCTGGTTAGCGGGCGTCGGCGCTTACGGTCGAGCGGTAGATGAAGCTCAGGGACGTCTGGAAAAAGCGGGTGTCGAACCCCCGAAGCTGTTTCGCGAACTGGTCAAAGCAGGTGCCGCCCTTGAAGACGAAGCACGCGATGCGATCGAAGCAGGAACTTCAGCACGCCATTCGGTAGAAGATCGTATTAATCGAGTCCGGGAGAACTTTAACCTACAGCGCCCGGCGCGTGGAGAAGACTTACTCGCTCTTCACGAGAAGATCGATCGACTGGCCAACCGGGTAGACGCGCTCACCGACGCGCTGAATGCCAGTGGCTCCGTGAAGCCCCCTCGCAAAACGCCTGCGAAAAAGAAGAGAACGCCAACGCGCAGCAAAACGGCTGCAAAGGCACGCCCCTCGGCCAACAAAAAACCAGCGGCCAAAAAGCCTCAGGCCGCAAAAAAGATAGCCGTGCGCCGAAAGAGTCGTTAAGCGCATCCAGTAAGCACTGGTGAAAACCCGGGACCGCATTCTCGACATGAGCCTTCGTCTGTTTAACGACGAGGGCGAAGCACACGTGACAACTATTGATATCGCAGCAGAACTCGATATCAGCCCGGGCAATCTCTACTACCACTTTAAAGGTAAAGACCAGATTATCGCGGAACTGTTCGAGCAGTTTCAGCTGGCTCTGGGGCAGACGCTGGCAGCACCCGTGGAGCAACCCCTCCACGAACATAAGGGGCTTCTTGAGGATAACTGGTACTACTTATATGTAGTGCTCGAAGAGCTGTATCAGTACCGATTTTTCTACCACAATCTGGACGACCTCATGCGGCGCTATCCAAAGCTTGTCCGCGGTTTCCGCCGTATCATTGCGCAGAAGCGTGCAGCGCTCAACGCCATCATCGCCAGCCTTTTCGAGGATGCCGAAACCGCCCCGGGGCATGTGCAGCTGGATGCACTGGTAGAGAACATGACACTGCAGCTTACCTATTGGCTGAACTACGACCGACTCCTCCACGACCAAAGCGATGCCCAGCGCTGTATTCATCAGGGTGTGCTACAACTCCTAACAATGATTGCGCCCTACCTGGGTGAAGATCAGATGGATTTCTATCGCGAGTGTGAAGTGATCTTTGACGGCATGCTCACGGCAACGCAGCAGTAGACAGTAAGACAACTTCATAGGCAGAATCGGCCTCCACTTTATTGATATCAAGGACAGAAGCGATGAGTATTTCCGTTGGTGAAAAAATCCCCGCAGGCAAGCTACAGGTGATGGGTGAGAATGGTCCTACACCGGTAAGCACTGATGAGTTGTTTGCAGGTAAGAAAGTTGTGCTCTTCGCAGTGCCGGGCGCTTTTACCCCCGGTTGCTCCATGACTCATCTCCCGGGCTATGTCGTCAACGCCGATAAGATTCTGGCGGCCGGCGTGGACACCATCGCCTGTCTTTCGGTAAATGATGCCTTTGTGATGGATGCTTGGGGTAAAGCACAGAATGCAGAGCACATCATGATGCTCGCTGACGGCAATGGCGACTTTACCAAAGCACTGGATCTTGAATTGGATGGTCGCGGTTTTGGCATGGGGCTACGCAGCCAACGTTACGCCATGGTGGTCGAAGATGGCACAGTCACTGTGCTCAATGTCGAGCCCGGTGCTGGCGTCGATGTAAGCGCCGCCGAAACCATCATGGCGGCACTCTGATCAGCTATGGCTGCGCAACTGACACTGGAAACCCGCCGCGACGCCTTTGATCAACTGCGCGTTGTCGAGGATAGCTTGCCCGAAAGCCTGGACGAAGGTCAGGTTCTGTTGGAAGTCGATCGCTTTGCGCTAACAGCCAACAACATCAGCTATTGCTACGTGGGCGACTTGTTAGGCTACTGGCGCTTCTTCCCCACGAGTGATGAGGCCTGGGGCCGCGTACCCGCCATGGGGTATGCCACGGTGATCGGTAGTGCACACCCCGACGTTGAGATTGGCGAGCGCGTCTGGGGATTTTTCCCCATGTCGACGCACCTGCTCATCAACGCCGGCCAGGCCAATGACTATAACTTTTGCGATGTATCGGAACATCGAGAGGGACTCGCGCCCATCTATGCACAGTTCCAGCGCGCCTCCCACAACCCGATCTATGAGACGTCACGCGAAGAGCAGGATAGCCTCCTGCGGGGGCTATACCTCACGTCCTGGCTGTGCGAAGACGCATTGTTTGACAATGATTTTTACGGAGCAAAAGACTGCCTGATCACCAGCGCTTCAAGCAAAACATCGATCGCCCTTGCGCATGCTGTGCAGGCTCGAGGGGCTTTGCGCAGCGTGGGATTCACATCGGCACGCAACAAGGCTTTTTGTGAGCAACTGGGCTGTTATGACAGCGTAATCACCTATGACGACATCGGCAGTCTGCCAGTAGCACCCGCGGTGAGTGTGGATATGGCTGGCGACAAAACGGTCAATATGGCGCTGCATAGCCACTATGGCGATCAACTGCGCTACGCCTGCCTCATAGGAGCGACGCATCAGGATGGCCCCATGGGTGGCGGCGAAAAACTGCCGGGGCCAAAGCCGGAGCTCTTTTTTGCGCCCGCGCAGGCCGCCAAGCGGAGCAAGGAATGGGGCCCCAGCGAAATGGAGAAACGCATTGCAAAAAGCTTTGTTGGCTTTCGACACTTTGCCGACAGCTGGTTAGATATTCGTCACTTTGATGGCGATCCAGCCGCTCAAGAGGCGTTCCTCAAAGTGCTTCGGGGTGAGGCTTCTCCCGCTGAGGGATATACGGTATCGCTGCGATCAGGCTAGTCCGCCGGACTAGCCCGCACTGAATCAAGCGGTGACTGTCCCACAGCGTGGCGCCCCGCAACCAGGTTGAGCAGTCCGCCGGCGGCGATGGCAAAGAGGCAGTAGCCAAGAAAAAACCAAAAACCCTGCTCCAGCTGTGCATCCATAATCAATAACTCACCGACATGATTGGAGGCCCTGCCTGCCATAAAGGCAATGAGCATGGCCATCACAAACACATCCGCCATGGACCACTTCCCCAGCGCCCCATTGAGCTTTAGGAGTCGCAAGCCAAAGCTACCAGGCAACAACAGCGCGCAAGCCTGAAGCACCAACTTAAGCACCGGGATCACCACGCTAAAACTGACTATCATTACGGCAACCAGTAGATTTCCGTTCTCAGCCAGCTCTCGAGACATACCCAAAATAGAGCGTGTGCTGCGATAAGCTTCGACACGACCCTCTATTTCGTCCAGGCCCATCATGCGCGCCATGGCATTGAGCATGTCCCGAGTCTGGCTATTACCACCCTCACCCGCAATGAGATCAATACCAAAGTCAGCGAGTTCGGACTTTTCCAGCTCGCCACTCAACGTCAGCACCGGCTGCGTGATACCCGGATAAAGCAGCCCCATGGAAATCAGGATGAGACAAAGGCCCAGAATCCGCACACCTCTGGTCATCGCACCATTACTCCGTAACACACCAGCGTAATCACCCCCGCCGCAATAAAATTGAGTACAAGACCTTCGCGAGCCATTCGCGTCGTCGTAATCAGTCCCGATCCAAACACCACGGTGTTAGGCGCCGTCGCGACAGGCAGCATAAAGGCGCAGCTCGCACTCATGGCCGCAGGGACCATCATGAGCTCCGGGGGTAAAGCTGCTGCAAGTGCGGCAGCAGCCAGCACCGGCATCAGGAGAGTCGTGCTCGCCGTATTGCTCGTCGCCTCGGTCATAAAAGTCACAACCAGACAGACAACCAGAATTAACAGAATAGTCGGCATATTGGTTAAGGAAGCCAATGCCTGACCCAGTACATCGCTCAAACCCGAGGCAACAAAGCCCTTGGCCAGGCAAATGCCGCCGGCAAACAGTAAGAGTACGCCCCAGGGGATACGACTCGCTTGCTCCCAATCGAGCAAGCGTCCACCCCGGCCGTTGGGTACGATGCACATAAGTACCACTGCCAGTAAGGCGACAGATGCATCGTTTGCCTGCGGCAAGTCCAGCAGCGCCCTCCAGCCGCCAAAAGGCTCACTGCGCGTAACCCACGCCAGCGCCGTTAAACCAAACACGGCAAGCACCCGCCTCTCTTCCGAGCGCCAGGGGCCAACGACGGGCAGCTCCAGACTTGCGCTGCGCTCAATGCCCCGGGTAAGCGACCATGCCATAGCGGGCACGAGTAGGAGCACGACGGGCACACCCCAACTCATCCAGCGAGTGAAGGACATCTCATTGCCCGTGTACTCTTGGTAGATCTGCATGAAAATTAAATTTGGCGGTGTTCCGATAGGCGTTCCCACGCCACCAACACTGGCTGCATAAGCAAGCCCCAGCAGCAGGGGCACAGCTAGGCGCTCTCGATCGCTGGACCCCTCCAGCATTGCCAGAGCGACGGGCAAGAGCATCAAAGTCGTCGCGGTATTAGAAATCCACATGCTCAGTACAGCGGCGGCGGCCATGAATCCAAGCACCAAGCGCTGAGGACTCCGAGCGCCAAACAGATGAATCATTCCCAAGGCAATCCGCCGATGCGCGCCACTACTCTCCATAGCCTGAGAAAGGAGAAATCCTCCGAGAAGCAGCAAAATAAGCGGCGACCCATAGGCCTCCCCCACTTCCGCAGGGGTGAGAACGCCCATTAAGGGCAACACGGCCAAGGGGATTAAGGACGTGACAGGAATCGCAATGGGCTCAAAAATCCACCATACGATGCAAATAATCGCCACTCCCAGCACCACCGCCACGTCCTGCGATTGTCCAGCGTTCATAGCCAGCGCTGCCGCAAGAAGGGCCAAAACCGGTCCCGCGTATAGAGCGATAGTGCGCACTAGCGGATACGACGCTGCAAACAGCAGATAACGGGCGCCCAGGAAGGGGCGCATAAGGGACTGCGAGGGTTAGATAAACTCATAGACGCCCATCGTGTCCCAGGGAGTGCTAGCTGTAAAGCATCAGAGGTGCTTGGTCGCGAAGCCGCAGAGAAGTACACTGCGCGCCATGCACGAAAACACGCCACAAACGCTCATCGATCGCTTCGGTCGGCGCGTCGACTATCTGCGCTTATCAGTGACTGATCGCTGTGACTTTCGCTGTGTCTACTGCATGGCCGAAGACATGAAGTTTGTCCCCAAGAAAGAAGTACTCAGCCTTGAGGAGCTCGCTCTGGTTTCTCAGGCCTTCGTTAATCTTGGCGTCCGCAAAATCCGCCTCACGGGCGGCGAGCCTCTGGTTCGGCACAACGTCATGCAGCTGGTAGAGCAACTCGGAGCAATGCAGGGACTGGACGAACTGGTGATGACGACCAACGGTTCACAGCTGCAACGCCTGGCAAAACCCTTGAGCGATGCAGGTGTGAAGCGCCTCAACATCAGTCTGGACAGTTTGCAGCCCCGACGTTTTCGGCAGATAACCCGAGTGGGCCATCTCGAACAAGTAATTGCCGGTATCGACGCAGCCTGCGCTGCGGGTTTTGAGCGCCTCCGTATTAACGCGGTCATCATGCGCGGTGACAACGATGACGAGATTCTCGACCTGGTGGATTTTGTTCGCGAAAGGGACATCGATCTCGCGTTCATTGAAGAAATGCCCCTGGGCAGCATCGATAGTCATGATCGCTCTCTGACGCTCGCAGACAGCGATTGGCTGCGCGCTCAGATCGAAGAGCAACACAATCTCGTGGCCCTGGGAGACCCCAGTGGCAGTGAGGGTCCCGCTCGCATGTATTCCCTCGAAGGAAGTCGCAGTCAAATTGGCTTTATCTCGCCGCACAGCAACAACTTTTGCCACCTGTGCAATCGTGTCCGGGTGACTGTAGAAGGGCAACTTCTTCTTTGCCTGGGTAACGAGCACTCGGTAGACCTTCGGGAACTCCTGCGCAGCCCAGGCACCTCAATCCATGAACTACAGGAAACACTGCAGCGCGCCATGGATATCAAGCCAGAGCGCCACTATTTTGATAACAGCGAAGAGCCGCAGATTCTGCGCTTCATGAACGCGACGGGCGGCTAAGCCAGTCATCGCATCAGGTTACGGAGAGCCCCAGGGCCGTGGAAAAAAGAACAGAACTTGCTTCGATGGAGGCTATCGAAAAGGGCTTTGCGGAGCTTGGCTACATTTGCAGCCCAAGAATCGCGACCGCGGTGTTTCTCGCCGCGCAACTGCGCAAGCCGGTATTAGTCGAGGGCCCTCCCGGCGTCGGTAAAACCGAACTGGCAAAAACTGCGGCGACACTCCTGGGACTGCCATTGGTTCGTCTACAGTGCTACGAAGGATTGGACGAAGCCAAAGCGCTGTACGAATGGAAATACGGCAAGCAGCTGCTTTACACCCAGGTTCTCAAAGAGAAGCTGGGGGATTTGCTCAATGGTGCCGAAGGCCTCGCCGAGTCTGTGGAGCGCCTACACCAGTTTGGCGACGTGTTTTATTCCGAGGAGTTTCTCGAGCCGCGGCCCTTGTTACAGGCCATGGAACATCCCGAGGGCGCCGTGCTACTCATCGACGAGATAGACAAGTCCGATCATGAATTCGAGTCGCTGCTGTTGGAAATCCTATCGGATTATCAGGTTTCCATCCCAGAAATTGGCACCATAAAAGCAAAGTCGACGCCGCTGGTATTCCTCACCAGTAACAACACCCGGGATATATCCGATGCCCTAAAGCGTCGTTGCCTGCACCTACATATACCCTTCCCAAGCATTGACCTCGAGGAGCGCATCCTCGCCAGTCGAGTGCCCGAGGTGCAGGAGAGTCTTCGCAAGCAGCTCGTGGGCTTTGTGCACGCGGTACGGGAGTTGGATCTCAAAAAGCAGCCCGCGGTCTCTGAAACCATAGACTGGGCCCGCAGCCTTCTCCTGCTCCACGCCACAGAGCTGGAACCGGAACTGCTTCAGGAAACGCTCAACGTCCTACTCAAATTTGAACAGGATATTGAAACTACCGAAGCAGAACTGGGCGCCATTTTGCGCAATCTTGAGCAGGCGTCGGACAGCCTCTAAATGCAGTCCAGCCTGCTCCGTTTTATCGAGATACTGCGTAGCCATGCGTTGCCGGTATCCCCTGCGGAGACGCTGGACGCCGCTGCGGCTATGGAAGTCGTGGGGTATTCCGATCGAAATACATTACGTAACGCCCTCGCTCTAACGCTCGCCAAGAGTGATCGAGAAGAGCACACATTCTTTTACTGCTTTGACCAGTTTTTCGACCAGCAAGCCGCGGATTTCAGCACAGAGACCGAAGACGCCACTTCCGAGGCCGGAGACGCCGGCGGCGAAGCATCGGAGGCAGCAGCATACGATGGCCCCGATGCTGCCGGTAATGGCGCTGGGCAAGCCGCTGCAGGAGGCTCCGCTTCAGACGCTGCAGAACTTGCCGCGGCCGCTGATAGCTCCCCGTCGCTGCAGCAACTTCTGGATGGAGAGCTTCTCCCGGCGCTGCTTGAGAATGAGCGGGGAACCCTGAGCACCGCCATGCGCCGTGCGGGACAGGACGCCGGGTTGAGTAAAATTCGTTTGTTTACCCAGAAAGGCCAGTACACGCGCCGGATTCTCGATTCCTTGGGCGAGAACTTGATCCGCGATGCGGTGATTGAATTGGAGCGCGCAGACTCAGCAGCGATCGACACCCTGCGTCGCTATCGTGACGTTCTTCGGGAGCAGGTCCGGGACTTTGTGGAACAGCAGTACCTCATGAACGCCGAGGGCCATAACAGCGCCTTCATGGAAGACATTCTCAGCAAGACTCGGCTATCCAACATTGACCGACGCCACCGCGACCGGGTCCAGGAGCAGGTTCGTCGCATGGCTCGTCGTTTGGCCAGCCGACACAGTGCCCGCCGACGCCCCGTCAAGCGCGGCCAACTCAATATGGGGAAAACGCTGCGGGGAGGTATGGCCCATGACGGCATACTGTTTAAAACCCATTGGCGTTCTCGAAAGCGCGATAAAGCACAGCTGTTAGCCCTCTGTGATGTCAGCGGCTCCGTCGCTGCCTACGCCAGTTTTTTGCTGATGTTCTTGTACAGCCTGCAGGATGTCCTGCCACGCACACGAAGCTTCGCCTTCTCCAGCCATCTTGGAGAGATCAGCGATCTATTCAGGGACGAACCTCTGGAGCGAGCGATCGAGTTGGCTAACTGGCGCTATGGCGGTGCCACCGACTACGGCAGCAGTTTTAGGGATTTCTCCCAATTGGCTTTGGACGACATCAACCGCAACACATCGGTTATCATTCTGGGTGATGCGCGTAACAATCGAGGAAACCCTGAGCTGGAGATCATGCAGAGCATTTACCAGCGTAGCAAACAAGTGATTTGGCTGAATCCGGAGTCGCGGCGCGCTTGGGGCACCGGTGACTCAGAGATGCTGCGCTACCAAACTGCCTGCCACTACTGTGCACCCTGCAGCAACCTGCAACAGCTTGAGCGTGTCGTCGACCAGCTGCTCAAGAGTTTGCGTTAGGGTTCCGCCGGTTTAGCGGCGACACATGTCCCTTTCCCTCGAACACATCCCACTCCCCTGCTCCCTGAAAGATAAGGTCCAGGAGATCTTTGCTCCTCAAAATGCAGCGCTCAGTGCCAATGTGCTTCCGCGAGAAAAGTTGATTGCCTTTCTTGCCAAAAGTAAGGATACCGACAGTTCGCCGCTGGCCACGATTAAACGTCGCGCTGCAAAACAGGGCCTCAACCCCGACCTCGGACCAGAAGATCACGCCACTCTCGTTTGGATCTGCGAAGCCTTTGATGAATGGGAAGACCACTACCCATTGGAACAACCTCTTCGGGACCACATTCGCAGACTATTGCCGTTAGCTATATCGGTAGCACTCAAAGAGGAATCGTTTTACACACCGGGATCCCACGACCTCCATCGTTTGCTTGACGCCCTACAAAACGGCGCGGTGGGCTGGCAGGTTCGTCTGGACCGCGCAGGACAAATGCTCGAGCAGCGCGTGCAGCGGGCTGTTGAAAAAGCACTGGAGTGGTTCAATAACGACAGGCTCGATATTGCTGCTATCACTCACGAGCTGATCGCCGCCAACGAACGAGATGCTGCAAGAGCACAGCGCATGGTGCAGCGCTTGGCTGAGACCGAGGAGGCGCGCCTCAAGACACTCTCGGCTCGCCGCGACGCGGCCATGGACATTAACGTGGGGCTCGAGAAATACGAGCTACCCGCCGCCATCGGTGAATTTCTCAAGGGACCCTGGTATGACAGTGCGCAGTTGGTGCTGGTCAAACATGGTGCAAAGTCCCGGGAATGGGAGCAAATGAGCCGAGCGACCCTCCACCTCATGGAGTCAGTTCAGGCACCCCCGGATCGAGATGATGCAGGCCGTGATCGGCAAGAACAAATTCTTCGGTACCTTCCGAGCGAGCTTCGTCGCTGGCTTCTAAGCCTGGAACACGATAGTGATGCCACAGACAGTGCCATTGGTCTGGTGGAGTACGCGCACCTGCGCATACAGCACGGCCAAAAACTCCAACTCATCAAAATCCCGACTATTGATGTGGAGGCTGAGCCGCCCGAACAAGAACAGTCCGGAGATGAGGGTCTGGCCAATGGAGACTGGTATCAATTTGAAGATGATGACGGGGAGCTAAGGGCCCAACTGGTACTCCAGCTGGAAAACAGCCACCACCTGTTGTTCACCAACTTTGTGGGCCTCAAGGCACTGGATCTCTCCGTTCAGGCGTTTAGCCAACGAGTTAGAGACGGCTTTTCTGTACGACTACCTAACCGCGAAACATTTAGCCTGAGTCTCGCCGCCGCGGCAGGTATCGACAGCGACGACCGATTGCGCCAATTCATTGACCCCAGTTACCAGGCCCAGGAGAGCGACCCGGATCCCGTCGCGACCGACTACTCCGACAGCCATGCGGAGCATGAGTCCGATGATGAACGACGCACTTATGCTGATCGACGCACGCACGACGAAGACCGTCGAACCCACGATGAAGATCGGCGGAGTCATGATGACGTCGCTGAGCCTGAGGCAGACGAGGCACTGAACATTGAGGACGTGCCTGATACGAGCAATATTGTTGCCAGCGCAGAAGCCGAGAACTGGTCCGACGAACTACCTGATCTAAGTGATGCTGGTGACTGGGATCCTGTTTTGGAGCCCCCGGAGGGAGCCGAACTAGAGCTCACGCTCGAAGAGGAGGAGCCGCTCACCCCCATAAGCGACACTCCCGCCCCACTCCCTGAATATGCAGCACCGCCGCCATCGACAACAGAGCAAGCTACGCCAGCTCAGGGTGGCTTCGCCTCTCCAACTCCACCAAAACAAGACGGCTTTCAAGCAGCGACCCCGGCACCCTCAACTGCGGCTCCTGTATCGCCGCCAGCTGCTGCAGTTCCGCCCCAGGCACCGGCGCATAATCCACCGCCAGCTGCTCCCGCTCCTGCACCGCCTCCCCCGGAACCGGAACCGCAACCGGCAGCTGTGCCGCCCACCGCATCCGCGCCGCCTCCCGAGCCGTCACCGCAGGCACCGAGTCCGCCTGCTAGCACAACAACGCGGGAAGTCGATGTGCCGATGGGAGCCTGGCTTGGTTTTCATGACGGAGAAACCCCCATCATGGCAAAGCTCGCTGTCTTTGACCCCCGGCGCGACAATTATATCTTCGTGAATCGCAAAGGTATTGCCCTGCGAGAACTCAGCCGCTCAGAGCTGGTCGCGCTTATGGATCAAGGGCTGGTCGATATCCTCGAAACTCGCTCCTATTTCCGAGACGAAGTTGAAAAAGCGCGGGAGGAAAGATAATGGCCGGCAATGACAAACGACGCTTTTTCCGTTTACCTATCTCTTCGCGGGTATTTATTGAAATCGAATCACCACCTCCCGGCAGCATTGGTCCGGGAAAAGTCGCGCGCTGCGACACGCTAGATGTCTCCCACAGTGGTTTAAGGGTGCGACTGGCGGAGTCGGTAACCGTGGGAGCCATTCTACAAATTGGTGTAGAGCTTCCTGGTGAGACCGAGCCCTTCTATCTAGTGGGTCAGGTCCGCTGGCGAATGCGCGACAAAGAGAATCCCGGCAGTTGGATTGCCGGGTTTGAAGTTCTCAACGCGCAGGGTTCTGATGTTGAACACTGGGAAGCAGCGCTCATGGAAATGGACGAGAAAACCCCCGCCCCTTAAAGCTATCGCTACAACGCGAGGGAACTCTAACTCGCCTCCTGGCCTGCAGCTATTGCTGCTTTCGCCTCAGCCTTGCTTGCTTCAAAGGACTCCATCTCAGCATCAAGCTGGCGACTCACAAGCTCTGGTGAACCCGTACCCCGCGCCAGCAAACTGTAGGCCATGGGTACCAGGAACAAGGTGACGAGGGTCGCCAGTGCAACGCCTCCCATGACCACAACGCCAATAACGCTGCGCACCTCATGCCCGGGGCCTGTGGAAAGCACCAAAGGCAAAGCACCCATCACGGTGGTAAAGGCGGTCATAACGATGGGGCGGAGTCGCTTACTCGCACCCTCGATAACCGACTGCTCATACTCAAAGCCGGCATCTCGCATCTGGTTGATGAACTCTACGATGAGAATGCCGTTCTTTGCGGCCAAACCCACCAGCATAATCAGGCCTACCTGGCTGTAGATGTTCAAGGTCGCACCCACGAGCTGGAGACCCCAGAGCCCGCCTAGCAACGCCACGGGCACCGTGAACAATATAATCGCGGGGTGCACAAAAGACTCAAACTGCGCGGCCATGACCAGATAAACGATGAGGAGCGCCAGCAGGAAGGTTAGGTAAACACTGCCGCTGGCCCGGTAATACTCCAGAGACTCACCCTTGAAGTCGAAACTCGCGGTTTCGGGTAGCTCCGTGCGCACGACTTCCTGCAGGTAATCGAGGGCCTCGCCCAGCTTGTAGTCATCTGCTAAAGACGCGGAGAGTGTGAAGGAGCGAACACGGTTGTACCGATTCAGGCTTCCGGCACCGGCCTCTTCCCGCAGCGTGACAATATTTGAGAGCGGTATCAGTCGGTCGGTCGTCGTGGAACGAACGTAGATGTTATCCAGGTCTGACAGCGTTCGGGACTCCTCGCGGTCTCCTTCGATGATCACGTCATACTCGCGACCGCCCATAATAAAGGTCGTGACACGACGGGAGCCCAGGAGAGTCTCAAGAGTCCGTCCGATGTCCGCAAGACTAATCCCCAGATCTCCCGCACGATTCCGATCCACCGATACGCGCAGCTGGGGCTTGGTCGGCTTGAGATCGGTGTCCACGCGGAGCAGGCCCGGATTCTCCGAAACTGCCTTGAGCATGATGTCTTGCCACTCCGCCAGATTTTCGTAGCTATCACCCCCCACCACAAACTGCACCGGATCGGCGTTACCGCCACCGAAAGAACGCGGCGCTCGTACAAACACCCGGGCACCCGCTACATCTTTTACCCTTGCCTGCGCATCGGCTGCGATTTCCTGTGACGTGCGGTCACGCTCTTCCCAGGGAGCAAGAGCCATGATCGTGAAAGCCTGATTGAAGGACTCACCACCCCCCCAACCCGGCGCACGAATCAACAGCCGGCGAACCTCACCGCTCTCAACCAGCGGCATCAGCAGCTGCTCTACTTCCAGAACCTGATCTACGGTGTACTCAAATGAGGACCCCTCTGGCGTGGCGGCGATCATGTACAACACACCGCGATCTTCCGTGGGAGAGAACTCTTGGGGAACGCTACGACTCAACTGCCAGGCCGCGAAAACACACAAGAGCAATACGGGGATGAACAACCAGGACCGCTCTACAAAGGGTTTCAACACCTTTCGATAACGCAGCTCCATAGCCTCACTGAGCGCTTCTACTTTATCCGCCAGACGGTTTGAGACTTTTTCTTTGTTCAGAAGCTTAGAACAAATCACGGGCCCCAAAGTTAAGGCCACAAAGCTGGAGAAGATCACCGCGATCGCCATGGCTACGGCAAACTCCGCGAACAAACGCCCCACATTGCCCTCCAGAAACGTAATGGGGATAAACACCGCGACAAGCACCAGAGTCGTCGCAATAACAGCGAAAGCCACCTGCCGTGAACCACGGTAAGAAGCAACCAGCGCAGACTCGCCACGAACCAGCCGGCGATGAATATTCTCGAGCACTACGATGCTGTCATCCACTACCAGACCGATGGCCAACACCAAAGCCAACAGGGTCAACAAGTTGATGCTGTACCCCAAAGCCCAGAGCATGCTGAAACTACCAATGAGTGAAATAGGTACGGTGAGCGCGGGTACCAGAACACTCCGGGGATCACCCAGAAACATAAAAATGACGATAACCACCAACACGCCGGCGATGAACAGTGTCGAAAACACCTCATCAATCGCGGCATCGACAAACACCGAGCGGTCAAAACCTACCACCAGTTCCATTCCGTCTGGCAGCTGCTGGTTTACTCGTATGATTTCTTCCTGCACTGCCCGGCCGACGCTGAGGGCGTTGGCCTTGCTCTGCTTCACAATCCCAACTCCGACCATGGACTCCGTGTTACCACGGAACAAACTTCGGGACTCTGCGCTGGCAAGCTCTACTCGGGCGACGTCCGCCAACCGAACAAGATACCCATCGTCACCGCGGGCTAAAACCAACTCTCTAAAGTCCTCGGCGAGCTGATAGCTGCGATCAATACGCACAACAAAGTCCCGCTGCGACGACTTAATGGTTCCCGCGGGCAACTCCACGTTTTGACTGCGCAGCGCGGACTCTACATCGGTCACGGTTAAGCCCCGTGCTACCAGCGCGTTGCGATCGAGCCAGATACGCATGGAGTAGATTTGACCGCCGCCGATGCGGACGCGCGCCACCCCATCGAGCACCGCAAAGCGATCCTCAAGATAGCGCCGGGCATAGTCCGTTAACTCCAGCGCGGACATATTCTCGCCCACAAGGTGTGACCAAAAAATCACCTGCTCATCGCTGTTGCTCTTGCGGGTCTCCGGAGGAAGGGCCTCTTCGGGGAGATTGTCCAGAACGCCAGACACACGATCACGCACGTCATTGGCCGCTGAGTCGATATCCCGATCTAGATTGAACTCGATCGTTACCGTCGACTCACCGTCATAGCTGGCAGAGCTCAGGGTCTTGATACCCTCAATACCTGACAGGCGATTCTCAATCAGCTCGGTGATTTTGTTCTCAACGACTGCGGCGGACGCACCGGGGTAGGAGGTCTGAACCGTCACTATCGGTGAATCAATATCCGGGTATTCCCGCAAGGGGAGTCGATCGAAGGCCAGCAAACCAAAGGCAACGATCAACGCGCTACCCACGAGAGCCATCACTGGCCGTCGAACTGCGATATCAGAAAGTAACATTAGCTTTGCACCACGCGAACGGGCATCGCATTCCCCGAAAGGCGGATCACGCCATCTCGGACAACCTGCTCGCCTTCGCTCACACCATCCAGAATAACGACCCAGCCCGGGATACGGGCTCCAATTTGAACTTCGCTGCGCAGCGCCTGCTCTCCGTCAACTTTCCAGACAAAGTGGCGTGCCGCTCTGCTTTGAATACTCTCTTCGGGCACCATTAAGACGTTGTTTGACTCGCCCGTGACTTCAATTTCCATTAGCAGACCCGCACGGAGCAGGCCTTCATCGTTTGGCACAACTGCCCGCGCGGTAATCGCCCGTGCAACGGGATCTACGCGACTGCCCACCGCGGACAGAGTCCCAACAAAGTCTTCAGCAAAAGCTGCACTTTTGGCAACAATCTGCATCCCAGGCTGCAAAACGCCGAGATAGCGCGCGGGCACCGTGAACTGCAGGCGCATGCGGCTCACATCATCCAGCGTGGTAAGTCGCTGTCCAAACGACACCAGGGCTCCTTCACTAACCTCCCTCAGCCCTAAAACTCCTGAGAAGGGTGCCACGATGGTCAGATCGGCGATGCGTGCTTCCAGCTCGCTGATCTGGTGCCCCAATACTTCAACTTCGGTTGTCGCTGTGTCCAGATCCGTTTGCGCCACCTGATTCTTCCGCGCCAGATCAGCGAGTCGCTTAACTTCTCGCCGGGCATCGGCGAGTCGCGCGCTCAGTTCGCGAAGAGACGCCTGCTCAGACTCCTGGCGGAGCGTAGCCAGTACCTGGCCTTTCTCTACGATCTGTCCGTCTTCAAAATTTAGGTTGGTGATACGCTGAGCAACAGGGGCCGTGATGTCTACGGACTCCCACGCCTGCAGAGTACCCAGGGCGGGAATCCTGTCTCGAAAGCTTCTCGATTCGACTTCGACTACGGTAACTGGAGCAGCGGGGCGCTCGCGCCCACCACCTGCGTCATTCTGTCCGCCAAATTGAAGCCAGGCAAAAACGCCGGCAACTGCCAGACCAACAACAATGACCAAGGGTTTCATAGTTACCGCGTAACTCCTTCTCTGCAGGGTAAGGGGGGAATAAGATGCCGCGGCATTCTATCATTTACAGCCGTGGCATAAGCGGTGAGCTATACGTGGCCACGGGCGCTTCGGATTGCAGGCCTCTGCGCTAACGGATTGTGGGCCGTAAGGTGTATCATCGCAGCCCACACGGGCGTCGCTTTTTTGCGCCGAATTTCATCTAAAGGCTTAGACCTGACGCGTCGTCGCGACAAATCGCGGCGAGGAGATATTTTTGAATTCGCAATGGCACCAACAACTCGCGAAACTCTCAGTAACGCAGCCAGAGCTCCTGCGTGGCATATGCCGCGGGATCGAAAAAGAAAGCCTTAGAGTTGCCGGTGATGGTGTATTAGCGCAAACGCCTCACCCTGAGGTGCTGGGTTCTGCATTGACTCACGGCAGTATCACCACGGACTACTCCGAATCACTCATGGAGTTTATTACTCCGGTTTCCAGCAGTATCGAAGACACGCTTAAGACCCTCGAGGACGTGCACAGCTTTGTGTACAAACATATAGGCAGCGAGCGTCTGTGGAGTGCGAGCATGCCCTGTATCGTCGCCGGCGACGCGGGAATACCTGTAGCGCGCTACGGCAGCTCAAACGTGGGTCGTATGAAGACGGTGTACCGCTACGGTCTCGGTAAGCGCTACGGCAGACTCATGCAGGCCATCGCCGGGGTGCACTACAATTTTTCTATGCCTGAGTCCTACTGGCCCGAAGCACAGAAAGCCGATGGCGATGAAGGACCGCTTCAGGACTACATCACAGGCCGGTATCTTGGCCTGATTCGAAACTTTCATCGATGGTCCTGGCTGCTGATCTATCTCTTTGGCGCGTCCCCTGCCGTATGCGCGAGTTTTATGCGCGGCCGCGGAGAGCATCATCTGGAACCCTTTGACGCCGAGGGCAATTCTCTCCACCTTCCCTACGCCACGGCGCTGCGTATGGGTGACCTGGGATATAACAGCTCCGCTCAAAAGTCCCTGCGGGCCTGTTACAACTCGCTGGATAATTATATCGCTACGCTGACTCAGGCGATTCTTAGCCCCCATGCTGACTACGCCGCGTTTAATGGCAAGGAAGACGGCGAGTACATGCAACTCAATGACAGCTTGCTGCAGATAGAGAACGAGTTTTACAGCACGATCCGACCAAAGCGCCCGGGAAGCAGCGGAGAAACACCACTCCATGCGCTGCATGAGCGTGGGATCGAGTACGTAGAGGTCCGCTGCATTGACGTGAGCCCTTTCCACCCGTTGGGCATAGATAGCAGTCAGATTCGACTGCTGGACAGCTTTCTTTTGTATTGTCTCACGCAACCCAGCCCCGCCTGTGACGAGGCCCAGCAAGATCGGCAGACGGCAAACCTCAGCGCCGTGGTGAATCGCGGGCGCGAACCGGGCCTCATGCTAGCTACAGAGTCCGGACCCCGAGCATTGAGCACCTGGGCTGCAGAGCTTCTCGAGGAGATAAGCGCGAGTGCCGAACTTCTGGACACCGTGCATCAGAGCTCAAGTTATGCCGAAGCCCTCGCTGAGCAACAGGCAAAAGTACGCGGCGACCTGGAGTTACCCTCGGCACGGGTGCTCAGGGAAATGAGCGAAAAGGGAATGCCGTATTACCGTTTCGCCATGGGCTACAGCAATCGCTGGGCAGAACACTTCAAGGACTGGGAACTGGATTCCGAGGCAGAAAAGTCGCTGACAGACGAGAGTACCTCCTCTCTCGCACGCCAAGCAGACATCGAAGCGGCAGACACCATGAGTTTTGAAGAGTACATCGCCGCCTACTTCGATCAGTATAAAGTTCTGAATCACGGAGACTAAATGAACGCGCTGCTACAAATCCGCCCCGTATTCTTTGGGCTATTCCTACTCACTATCGTCTCCATGGCCTTCGCGCTCTTCTATCTGGAAAGAACGTTGGGGCTGCCCCCCTGTCCTCTGTGCATCACACAGCGTTTGTTTGTAGTGCTGGTCGGCTTTTTTGCGCTTCTGGCCGCGCTGCACAACCCCAAAGGCTGGGGCAGGCAAGTCTATGCACTCCTCTGTCTCATCAGTGCGTCCGTTGGCGGCGCCGTGGCGATGAGACACATTTGGCTGCAAAACCTGCCGGAAGAACTCGCTCCCGCCTGCGGTCCCAGCCTCGAGTACATGCTGGAAACCCTGCCTTTCTCAGAGACCTTTTCAGTCGTGATGATGGGCGATGGCAACTGCGCTGAGACAGTCTGGACCTTCATGGGGCTCAGCATTCCCGAGCAAACTCTCGCGCTCTTCGTCGTCCTCGCCGCAGTATCGCTATTTCAGATGTTTCGTAAGCAATAACGCTTCGCCAGTCGATAGCTCGCAGCCCTAACACAGCTTTCCTCGATGCGAGGTGCCAGAGCACGGATATCGGGCAAGCGAGTCTCATTCGCTACGTGCGCTGGGAGGGGGGGGACGCTTACTTTGCAAATAAGCCTCACTTACCCTTGCGCAGTACCAGTCGATAGCACGCAGGGCTGCGTGCGTTGATTACGGAGCGAGCGTCACCCAACTTAAGCGAGTGCAGTGATCGGCGCTCGCAGCCCACCCCACTAATAAACTGAAGAGCCAAAAAAAAGGGCCTCAATCGAAACTGAGACCCTCTTCTTCAAGCATTGAGTGTTACATGCTTAGCCTTCTTCACCGGCTTGCGTAGGAATACTAAGCAGCTCGACTTCAAAAACCAATGCGGCATTAGGGCCGATTCGCTCCCCTGCACCGCCTGCACCGTAGGCAAGCTCCGAGGGAATGAACAGCTTGTACTTGGAACCAACCTGCATTAGCTGCAGCGCTTCGGTCCAACCACTGATGACCTGGCCGACACCAAAGGTAACAGGCTCGCCACGGGCATAAGAAGAATCAAACTCTGTGCCGTCAATGAGCGTGCCACGGTAATGAACTTCTACGCTGTCTTCCGCGGTAGGTGTTGCACCGTCGCCCGCTTCAATCACTTCATACTGCAAACCCGACTCAGTGGTCATCACGCCTTCGCGTGTGCTGTTCTCGAGCAGAAAGGCAGTCGCTGCAGCCGCATTGGCTTCAGCCATTGCGGAAGCCATGGACTCACGCTCGGCGTTTACGCGCTCTTGAAAGGCCATCATTTCAGCCTGGATTTCTTCGTCGGTCAGACGCTGAGGCGCGCTAGTCATAGCATCACGCAAACCAGCGGCGAAAGCATCGACATCAACGGTCATGCCGTCGTTCGCCATGTTTCGGCCAAGACCCAGCGCTACGCCGTAGCTCAAACGCTGATTAGGGGTTTCTAGCTGTAGTTCAGCCACGGCAGTTTCTCCTGAGTTCTGTTGCTGACATGCACTCAGCGCAATCACGGCGCAAAGCGCTACCGCGGGCTTCATAAATGTATTCATGGGTACTTCCTGTGAATTGATATGGTTCGATAGATACCGTGCCTTCGGTCAGATAACGCCCCCCCGCTGAGGTGCGTCAAAAAAAGGCCGACGTATTTCGAGGGCGCAAGTGTAAACGCTGTATGGCCCATCTGCCACCCTCCATGCTGTGCCGCTTTTGCAGACACGCTACACTGCGCGCGCTTCCTGACGCCAGGAACAGAAACTTCGGATCCCGACGACAGCTGGAACACATCATGGCTTTTCGGTTTTTTGAACAACTTGTACAGCCTTTTCCGAAGGCACAGCCCGGTCGAGCGCCCTCCTCCGTGTTTCGCTTCTGTCGTCATCATTCCAGGGGGCTTGAGCCATGGCTGATCTTGATGTCGCTCCTGAGCACGTTTATAGCCATCGTTGAAGTTTCCCTCTTTGAAGTGCTGGGTCAGGGTGTAGACCTGCTATCCACGACGACGCCGGACACGATTGCAAGCGAAGGCGGCCGCTCACTCTTGTGGTTATCGCTGGGATTGCTGGCGGCATTCCCGATCATGGTCGCCTTGCAGTCACTGCTTCTCCATCAAACGCTCATGGGTAATTTCCCCATGATCGTGCGCTGGATGGCCCACCGCTATCTCCTGCGTCAGAGCCTGGGGTTTTTTCAGGACGAGTTTTCCGGGCGAGTCGCCACTCGCGTGATGCAAACCGCCCTGGCCGTACGATCTGTAGTACTCATCACGCTGGATATTCTGGTCTACGTCGTCGTGTACTTCCTTTCCGTGCTGTTTTTGCTTGGCAGCATCGACCCCAGACTCGCGATACCCCTGTTTGTCTGGCTGTTGATCTACATCTTCATTTTAAAAACGGTTCTCCCCCGCATGCAGAGCGTATCGGAGACGCAGGCCGACGCGCGCTCCATGATGACCGGTCGCATTGCGGACAGTTACACCAACATCAGCACGGTGAAGCTTTTTTCCCACGCTCAGCGGGAATCCAACTATGCCCGTGAGGGTATGGAGGAGTTCCTGGGTACCGTGCATCCGCAGATGCGTCTCGTCACGTGGATGGAAACTTCCATAACGGCAAACAACACCCTCATGCTTCTCACCGTGAGTGGAACAGCACTGTACCTATGGTTTGAGGCTGCGATCTCTCCAGGATCCATCGCTGCGGCCTTGGCGCTTTGCCTGCGTATCAATGGCATCAGCGAGTGGATCATGTGGGAGGTATCCGCCCTTTTCGAAAACGTCGGCACCGTTCGCGACGGCATCAGCACGCTTTCCCGGGACATCGAAGTCGAAGATCATCACGAGGCGAAGGTGTTGCAGGTGCAGGCTGGGCAGGTAAGTTTTAAAAATGTTGCCTTCGCTTACACGCCCCAAAAGCCTGTCTTTGACGGACTCAATCTCAACATAGCACCAGGAGAGAAAATCGGTCTCATTGGTCGCTCCGGAGCCGGTAAGTCCACGCTCGTTAACTTGCTTCTGCGATTTTCGGATCTTCAGAGTGGGAGTATCACAATCGACGGGCAGAACGTCCGCGAGGTCAGCCAGGAAAGCCTTCGCGCCCACATTGGCATGGTCACCCAGGATACATCTCTCCTCCACCGCACTGTCCGGGAGAACATTCTCTATGGGCGAGAGTCTGCCAGCGAAGAGGAGCTGCTCACTGCGGTCCATCGCGCCCGCGCCGATGAGTTTATCGACAACCTTGAGGACCACAGCGGAGCCCGGGGTCTTGATGCCCAGGTAGGTGAACGTGGCGTTAAACTCAGCGGTGGGCAACGTCAACGCATTGCCATTGCCCGGGTAATGCTTAAGGACGCACCCATCCTGGTATTGGATGAAGCCACATCGGCGCTGGATTCCGAGGTGGAAGTCGCGATTCAGGAAAGCCTCTATGAGCTGATGAAAGGCAAAACGGTACTCGCCATTGCTCATCGCCTATCTACCATCGCCGCGCTGGATCGACTGGTGGTACTGGATGGCGGGACTATCGTCGAGACCGGCAGTCACGCTGAGCTCATTGCCAAAGATGGAATCTATAAGAGACTCTGGGACTACCAGTCCGGTGGATTTTTGGCTGCGGACTAAGGGGCTTCAAGTATCCTCTGAAACTCAGTGAAAGCCTCATCATCGAGCTCATAGTGTCTGGCCAGCGTGCGCAACTGCTCCTCGAGCAGCAGTGGCGGTGCCGACGCATCCACTGAGCCGGTAGTCGAGTCCGCCGCGTAAATCTCGGCAAGAAAACCCAACTGCGTCCGCTCTGCCTGGATCTCCAAAGTCTTTATCGCAGCATACTCGGCTGCGCACTGCGGCTGTCCCTGCCAGCGCTTACGCTGCTGCCGAAGCGGCAAAATGACCTCATCACGCCAGGACTTACAACGGGCCTCGGCAAGATAGAGGTCTTCGGCGTTGAGGCGCCGACCCTGGGTAGTGCACCAGCAGGTATAGAGCATCAAGTTGACGTCGACGCCCCACTGCTCTTGTGCGTGGAGACATAGCTCTGCCACATGGGGGCGCGCATAGACGTCCACAGCGAAGTGCCACAAACGCGAAGCCGCGCTTGAATCTTCCTGCTTGTTTGTCTGTTCCCTTGCGTCCACGCCCAGTAAACTCCCCGCCCGTGATCATCTTACGCGACCTAAGCCTCCGCCGGGCAGACCGCCTCCTCTTTGAGGAGGCTAATGCGAGCCTGCTTCCCGGGCAAAAAATCGCCCTTACAGGCGCTAATGGCTGTGGCAAATCCAGCTTGTTTGCCATGCTTCTGGGCGACCTTCAGGCAGACCGTGGAGATATAGAAGGTCTGCAAGGACAACGCATTGCTCACATGGCTCAGGATGTAGCCGCCAGTGACGTGCCCGCGGGTGATTTTGTACTGCAAGGCGATGCGGCGGTAGCGGAACTGCTATCAAGCCTCAAAGCAGCAGAAGCCAAAGACGACTATGCCGCCGCGGCGAGCGTCCACACACAGCTCGAAGCCTGTGACGGATACGCAGCGGAACGCCGCGCCCTACAACTGATGCTGGGGCTTGGATTCGAAGATAGTGATGCCCGGCGCAGGGTATCTGAGTTCTCGGGAGGTTGGCGTGTCCGCCTGGCACTCGCCCGAGCCCTCATGATGCCCTCGGACTTACTCCTTCTGGATGAGCCCACCAACCACCTCGATCTGGACACCACCTTGTGGCTCCAGGACTTTCTCAAAGCCTACCGGGGAACGCTGTTACTCATCTCTCACGATCGGGATTTCATTGATGCCAGTTGCTCTGCAGTCCTGCATATCGAGCAGCAACGCCTTAACAGTTACAAAGGCGGCTACAGCGACTTCGAGCGACAGCGCGCTTTGCGTCTCGCGGAGCAACGCGCCAGCGCTGAAAAGCATGCCCGGCGACGCGCCGAGATAGAAGACTTTGTGCGCCGTTTTCGCGCCAAGGCCACCAAAGCAAAGCAGGCCCAAAGTCGTCTCAAGGAGCTTGCCCGTATGGGCGAGATGGCACTGGCTCACGAAGACAGCCCCTTTGAGTTTCGGTTTCCCGAGCCCCCCCGGGGGCGTGATCCGCTCATTGAGCTGCGCGGCGCCCGGATAGGCTATGGCGATAAGGCTCTGATCAGCGGCGCCGATTTCAGCTTGCGAAACGGCGATCGTATGGCCTTACTTGGCCGCAACGGATCAGGGAAAACGACGTTCCTGCGCAGTCTCTGCGGCGACCTGGCCCTGCTAGGAGGTGAACGGCATAACAGTGAAGGTTGCCGCATCGCCTATTTTGACCAGCAGCAGGTAGACACCCTTGATTTGGACAGCTCTGCACTGCTGCATTTACAACGACTCACACCAGACGCCCGAGAGCAAACTCTACGAGACTTTTTGGGTGGCTTTGACTTCCGGGGCAAGCGTGCAGACGCCATTTTGCGACCCTTTTCCGGCGGCGAAAAAGCGCGCCTGGCCCTTGCCATACTCGCCTGGCAGCGCCCTAACGTATTGGTGCTGGACGAACCAACAAACCACCTGGACCTCGAAATGCGCCGAGCATTGGAGATCGCACTGCTGGAGTTTTCAGGTGCGGTAATTGTGGTGAGCCACGACCGTCACCTGCTGCGCAGCACAGCGGACACACTCTACCGCATTGCGGATGGTCGCCTGGGGCAGTTTGATGGCGACCTCGACGCCTATGAAGCTCTTATTCTTCGTGGCGCCGATATCTCCACGGACACCGGTCCTGCCAAAGCCGAAGGATCCGACAAGAACCGCGGCACTGTGGATCGCCGCGATCAACGGCGAGCAGCCGCGGCCACCCGAGCCCAACGTCGCCCGCTTGAGCAGGCCATCAAGAAGCTGGAGCGACGCATGGAGTCCATTGGAGAGAAGCTGGCCAATATAGAAAGTGCCTTGGCAGACCCTTCAATCTACGAACAGGAAGCCAAAGATAAGCTCACAGAGCTGCTACGGGATCAGGGAGCTCAGCGCTCCGAACTCGAGGACGTAGAGAGCGAATGGCTTAGTCAGCAGGAATCGCTTGAGGCGATGATCGAACAAGACTGAGTTTGTCTCGCCGCGACAAACGCTTTATCTCGGCCTCTCGCACCTGCGCAGATGAGCGATCGTCACACTCCTCAAACCATATTGCGACAACCGGTCTGCGCGCCCGGGTGTAGTTTGCGCCTCCCACAAGCTCGCCATTGTGTTGCCTGAGCCGACGCCCAAGATCCCTCGTGACGCCTGTGTAAAGAGTCTCATCAGCGCAGCGCAGGATATACACCAACCACTGAAGCTCAACACTCATGGCAAGTACGCCGCTAACTCAATAGTGCCCTAGCCGCGCCGCCAGGTTTGGTAACGCTCGAGCCAGGCGAGCAGTTTTTCGGGCTTGCGTGCCTTACGCCACTCACTGGCAAGAAAGCGATTCGCCTCGCTCATGGTGGGATAGATGTGGATAGTTCCAAGAATTTTGTTCAATCCGAGACCGTGTTTCATGGCCAGAACAAATTCGGGTATCAGATCTCCCGCGTGAGCGCTGACAATCGTCGCCCCGAGAATGCGGTCGCGACCGGGTACAGTGAGAACCTTCACAAAGCCCTCGTCTTCGCTGTCTGCAATGGCACGGTCAAGGTCATCGATTCCGTAACGCGTGACCTCGTAGGGTACGCCCTGCGCCTTCGCCTCGTCTTCGCTTAAGCCGACGCGGGCGACTTCCGGGCTGGTAAACGTCGCCCAAGGAATCACGGAGTAGTCCACGCGGAATCGCTTTAGGTGCCCCAGGAGTGCGTTCACCGTGGCGAACCACGCCTGGTGACTGGCGGTGTGGGTAAACTGATAAGGCCCCACAATATCTCCGCAGGCAAAGATTGTTGGAATGTCGGTCTGCAGATAATCATCGACCTCAATGGTGCCCCGTCCCGTAGTGCGAATACCCAGCTCCTCAAGTCCCATGCCTTCGATGTTTGGCGTGCGACCTACGGCCAGTAACAGCCGATCAAACTCCAGAGTCACGGCTTCACTGTCTTGCAGGCATTGTGAGGATTGGGTGTCCCCGTTTTTAGCAAATGACTGCGGCTCACAACGGGTAAGTATCCGGACGCCCTTTTTCTCCAGGCGCGCGTGCACCAGCGTCGACGCGTCTTCGTCCTCTCTCGGCATAATCCGCGACGCGTGCGTTACCAGAGTCACTTCGGAGCCAAGGCTTGCCATTGCCTGCGCGAGCTCACAGCCAATGGGGCCGGCGCCCAGCACCATCAATCGTTTGGGTTGCTCGCGAATCTCCCACAGCGTGTCTGATGTGAGGTAATCAAGATCTTCAAGACCGGGTAGCTCCGGTACGCGTGCTCGGGCACCACTGGCGATAATGATGTGCCGTGCGGAAATACGCTCTCCGTTCACCTCAACTTCCCAGGGAGAAACAATTTTTGCATCGCCTGAGACACAATCAACGCCCAGAGAGGTAAAACGTTCTACGGAATCGTGAGGCTCAATAGCCTCAATCTTCGCCTGCACGCGTTCCATTACCGCCGGAAAATCAACGGACACCTCCACCGGCGCGAGCCCGAACTCCGGCGCCCGGCGCATCTCTTCGGCCACGTGTGCGCTGCGAAGAATTGCCTTACTGGGCACACAACCGGTATTCAGGCAGTCACCGCCCATTTTGTGTCGCTCAATGAGCGTTACCTTGGCTTTGAGCGTCGCAGCGATGAGTGATGCAACCAGTCCGGCAGAGCCGGCACCGATCACGACAAGGTTGGTGTCAAACTTTTTGGGCTTGGTGAATCGCGCCAACTGACGCCGGGACTTGAGTCGGCCAAGTAAGCTGCGGGCGATAAAAGGAAAGACAGCCAGTAAGACAAAGGAACCCAGTAGTGCCGGAGACAGGATGCCAGACAGGCTCTCGAGCTGGCCTAGTTGGGTTCCCGCGTTCACAAACACCGCCGTCGCCGGCAGCATGCCTAACTGGGACACCCAGTAGAAACGCGGCGTACTGATAGGTAACAGACCGGATATCAGATTAATCACGAAAAACGGAAACACCGGCACCAGACGGAGGGAGAACAGATAAAACGCGCCGTCCTTTGCGAAACCTTCGTTAAGTGCCTTCAACTGCCGTCCAAATCGCGTCTGAACCCAGTCCCGAAGCAGCGAGCGGGAGACCAGAAACGCCAGAGTGGCCCCTACAGAGCTTGCGAAGGACACCAGTAACAGGGCGGTCCAAAACCCAAAGATTGCTCCACCGGCCAGCGTCATAATCGCAGCGCCCGGCAAAGACAGCCCGGTGACGGCCACGTAGAGGCCAAAAAAGATCATTGCGATCATCAGCGGATTGGCATCGCGCAGGGCCTGCAGATCATCACTGCGCCCGCGCAGCTCCTCGAAACTGAGCAACGACTGTAAGTCGAAGTGCCAGAAGGCAAAAAAGCCCGCCAGAACCAAAGTCACTATGACTATCTTTACCGGTTTTCCTGCTGCCATCTCCACTAATTCCTTTATCTTGGTGTCGGGAAAATGCCCGAAATACGCCAGATCACAAAAAAGATCGCCCGCGCAAAGCTTGAATATTTGCCTATTACCCCAATCTCCAAGATAGAATCACACGTATACGTTCAAATTACTGTATGGAGAGACAACATGAGTGACGCTATTGTGCACGTCAGCGACGCAAGCTTCGAGCAAGATGTGCTGAGCAGCGACGTACCCGTTCTGGTGGACTTTTGGGCAGAGTGGTGCGGCCCCTGCAAAATGATCGCCCCGGTGCTGGATGAACTTGCCGGCGAATTCGCAGGTAAGTTAAAAGTCTGCAAGGTAGACGTCGACGCCAACCCCGAAGTTCCCGGTAAATTTGGTATCCGCGGTATCCCCACATTGATACTTTTCAAAGACGGCAACGCAGAAGCCACCAAGGTAGGTGCCCTATCCAAGTCGCAACTCGTTGAATTCGTGAACGAAAGCATTGCCTGATTTCCCGGCCCCGCCATCCCTGGCGGGGCCTTAATTGACATAATCTTTAAGAGAAAAAGCCCTAGACCTCCATTCTGGAGCGTGCTACTTTCTTTTTGTCAGCGCGGCCCCGCGCGACCATAATAACTCCGCCACCCCTCTGTCTCTTCCGCCTAGCAGCGCTTCAGGCAAGCCAAAGAAGCGTTCTCAAAGCTAAGAGCCCAGGTACCGGCGAACCCACTAACCCTTTCTCTCTGGTTCATCTACCTTGTCAAGCACACCGCAAATCGAAACCGAAACACAAAATTTCTCTGAGACTCCGTCGCAAACTGATGCGCCTGCACCCGCAGCCGCGCCAGCAGAAGCGCCGGGAGCATCAGAAGCTGCGTCTGACGCCTCCGCGGACGCAAGCCCTGCAGCTGCCAAAAATCCGCAGGGCCAGGGCGACGCACCCAGCAGGCCGCCCCGCAACCGGTCTCAGGGCCGTGGAAAGCGCAACAACAGCAAACAACAGCAGCCGCTGCCAGAAGGTTTACGTTCCTCGGAGCCCATGAACCTCACCGATTTGAAGACCAAGTCAACGCAGGAACTCATCGATATCGCGGCCACCATTGGTCTTGATAACCTCGCGCGATCTCGCAAGCAGGATATTATCTTCTCGATCCTGAAGCGCCACGCGAAGAGCGGTGAAGATATTTACGGTGATGGCGTACTGGAGATTCTGCAGGACGGCTTTGGCTTCTTGCGCTCCGCAGACAGCTCGTACCTTGCGGGTCCGGACGATATTTACGTGTCTCCCAGCCAGATTCGTCGTTTCAATCTTCGCACCGGTGACACTATTACCGGAAAGATTCGACCGCCCAAAGATAGCGAGCGTTACTTTGCGCTGCTCAAGATTGGCGAAGTTAACTTCAGCCGACCCGAAAACTCCAAGAGCAAGATTCTTTTTGAAAACCTGACGCCGCTGTTCCCGGACGAGCGCCTGACTCTGGAAAAGGGTAATGGCAGCACCGAGGACCTAACCGGTCGAATCATTGACCTGGTCGCGCCCATTGGTAAGGGACAACGAGGCTTGTTGGTCGCTCCGCCAAAGGCGGGTAAGACCATCATGATGCAGAACATCGCTCAGGCCATTCTCACTAACAACCCTGAAACTTACATGATTGTTCTCCTCATCGACGAGCGTCCTGAGGAAGTGACAGAGATGCAGCGCTCCGTAGGTATCCGTGGTGCCGAGGTCGTAGCATCGACCTTTGATGAGCCACCTTCCCGCCACGTGCAGGTTGCGGATATGGTCATCGAAAAGGCCAAGCGCCTGGTTGAGCATAAACGGGATGTCGTGATTCTTCTGGATTCCATCACGCGACTCGCACGAGCCTACAACACCGTGATACCAAGCTCGGGCAAAGTACTGACCGGTGGTGTCGATGCGCACGCATTAGAGCGCCCCAAGCGCTTCTTTGGTGCTGCCCGAAACATCGAAGAAGGTGGCAGCCTGTCCATTATCGCAACGGCACTGGTAGACACTGGCTCCAAGATGGACGAGGTCATCTACGAGGAGTTCAAGGGCACCGGCAACATGGAACTGCACCTTGACCGAAAGATCGCTGAAAAACGCATCTACCCCGCGATCAACATCCGCAGATCCGGTACCCGCCGCGAGGAGAAGCTCACGGGTGAAGAAGAGCTGCAGCGTATGTGGATCTTGCGCAAGCTGCTCCACGGCATGGAAGATCTGCCCGCGGTGGAATTCCTTTTGGACCGGCTCAAGGACACCAAGACCAACGAAGAGTTCTTTATGTCTATGAAGCGCAAGTAGCGCCTCACTGAACCGGACTGAACACCGAGCCCTGATGTAACGCTATGGCAGCACGCTACAGTGATCTGCGCGACTTTATCGCCGAGCTTGAGGCTCGGGGTGAGCTCAAGCGCATCACGCGGGAAGTCGACCCCAATCTGGAAATGACCGAGATCGCGGACCGTACCCTTCGCGCCCGAGGTCCCGCTCTGCTGTTTGAAAACCCGAAAGGCCACTCCATTCCAGTGCTTGCTAACCTGTTTGGCACTGAAGAACGCGTAGCTTTAGGTATGGGGGCGGACAGCATCTCTGCACTACGAGAAATTGGCGAGCTCCTCGCTTACCTCAAGCAACCGGACCCTCCTAAAGGAATGAAGGAGCTCTGGGAGAAAGCGCCGATACTGCGCAAAGTCCTGGATATGGGACCCAAGCTGGTTCGCAATGCTCCCTGTCGTACGCACCTTCGAGAGGGAGACGACGTCAACCTCTACGATCTACCCATCCAAACATGCTGGCCCGGCGATGCCGGACCTCTGGTTACCTGGCCTCTGGTCATTACGCGAGGCCCCAACAAGACCCGCCAGAATTTGGGCATCTACCGCATGCAGCTCATCGGTCGCAATAAGCTGATCATGCGCTGGCTGTCGCATCGCGGTGGGGCTCTTGATTATCGCGACTGGCAGATAAAACGTCCGGGAAAGCGCTATCCTGTGGCGCTGGCATTAGGAGCCGATCCGGCCACGACCCTTGGCGCGGTTACCCCGGTGCCTGACTCTCTATCGGAATACGCTTTCGCGGGACTGCTACGCGGCGCTAAGACTGAGTTATCAGAATGCATCACGCCTCTTTGCAAAGACAATGACCTGCAAGTGCCGGCAACTGCTGAGTTCATTTTGGAAGGCTATCTGGAACCCGGAGAAGAGGCTGACGAAGGCCCCTTCGGCGATCATACGGGCTACTACAACGAGGTAGAAAAGTTTCCCGTATTTACGGTCACAGCCATCAGCAGTCGCGAAGCGCCGATCTACCACAGCACCTACACGGGTCGCCCACCAGACGAGCCTGCAATCCTCGGCGTAGCACTCAACGAAGTTTTTGTGCCGCTGTTGATCAAGCAGTTTCCTGAGATCGTAGATTTCTATCTGCCCCCAGAGGGCTGCTCCTATCGCATGGCCGTGGTGAGCATGCGTAAAGAGTATCCGGGACACGCAAAACGCGTCATGTTGGGGATCTGGAGTTTTCTCCGTCAGTTTATGTACACCAAGTTCATCGTTGTCACGGATGACGATGTGGATGTGCGCAACTGGCAGGATGTTATCTGGGCCATGACCACCCGCATGGACCCGCGGCGCGATAGCGTCTTTGTGGACAACACCCCCATCGACTATCTGGACTTTGCATCGCCCGTGGCTGGCTTGGGATCCAAGGTGGGCTTCGACGCGACCAACAAGTGGGAAGGCGAAACAGACCGCGAATGGGGTGAACCCATTAGCATGGACGAGGCCGTAAGCGAACGCGTTGAAGCTATGTGGGATGAGCTCGGTATCGGCGTTGATCCCGCACCCCGGCGGCGCTAGTAAAGCACAGCTAAGCCCTAGGGACTCTCTATTCGATGCGTTTCAGGCAGACTGTCGGCAACCACATCGTCGGGCTGCGGCAGCTCGGGCAAGGGGTTAGTGCGTAAGCCCGTACCCACGCGAAACACCTCAGCCGCGGTCGAGTGATCACCTACTGCTGTCAACAATCTGCCTAACTCCAGACAGGCCTCTTCGCTGGGTAGCGCTGCGTGACTCCGTTCCAGATAGTCACGAGCCTTAGCCCACTGCCTCTCCACCATGGCCAGACGACCAAGACAAAGCAATAGTTCAGGATCATTGGCGTGTTGTTTCAACCAGGATTCTGCGGTGGCCAGCTGCTTGGGTGCACTCTCTCGAGGGATGCGTCCGTAGAGGCTCACCAGCGCAGCTTTCCAGCTCTTCTTTAAGCGCTTTTCTATCTCTCGCTCCAACGTCGAAACTTCGTCGCAGACCAACAAAGACGACAGATAGTGCAGCTGCACAGACTCATCATCGAGAAGCCGCGCAGGGTACTTTTTCCAGCGTGCTTTCAGGAGCGCTGCGTCACCGGTCACCGCTGCCTGCTCCAGAAGATCGTGATGAATGCGCGCCTCAAGGTCATCCAGCTCCAAAGCCCCGCCAATGCGGTACTTACGAAGCGCAGGCAGGAGGGTCAACATCGCTTCAATATCGCCAAGGCCATCGTAGGCTTTGCAAAGAAGACTCAAAACCTGCGGATGCTTGTTCGGGTTTTTCTTGGCCGCCTCAAGAGTCCTCAAGGCTTTCTCGTACTGACGATCATTCAGCTGCAGCTCAGCCTGCGTCAGATCCACAGCAATAATTGCCTCAAGATCACTTTCCGCTGCCTTTACCAGATGCTGGCGCATGGCCTCCGGCTCCTGAAGGCGGTAGCTCGCCCGGGCAGCCATTAAATAATTGAGCAGTGGAGACTCGCTGTAGCGCGCACCGCGGAGCATCTGCTTTCGGGATTTCGCCCAACTCCCCTCTATGAAATTAATAATTCCGCGACTGGTGAGACGCGCCGATTGACGTAATCGCCGCTCGCCGGCCCAGTTCAGAACATTCGCCGGACTGGTAATCAGACGATGTAAAAATCGCAGCGAGGCGTACAGCAGCAATACGACGGTCGCTATCAGCAGAATCCCCACCCAAAAACTGGTCTCGACGGTATAGCCACCGTAGGCAATGAGCAGGTAACCGGGCTCTGTCTCGATAAGCGCGACGATGCCCACGCCGGCCACCAGGGCCAGCAATGCGATGATAAATAAGCCGCCCATATCTAGTTTTCGCTGCGGGCGAGGCGCGCCTGCATCACGGTATCCAGCGCGTTTAGAGAAGTGCTGAGATCTGGCAGAGTGACGGAGACACGTTCGTCGCTAATGCGCCGCAGTTCTTCCGCCATGGCTACCGCCGATTGCTCATCGGCTTTGAAGAACTGCGTCACCCAGCCTTCTGCCCGCTCCAGACTCTGTCGGAACAACAGCTCATTGCCCGAGAGCATCGCCACCTGAGCCTGCTCAAGGAGCATACGCATATTCTGCCGCACCAATCCCTCGTACTGAGGATCCATGAGGGTCTCCACAGGCACGTCGCGACGACTCACAACGATGTACTCGGACAATTTGTTAAGGGCCATCTCATACCCCTGAGAAAGCCGCGTTTGCCAGTCTTCTGCGGCAACAGGCTCTATCTCCACCCGTTGATCCGGTATTTCGAATAACACCAAGGCATCAGTCTGGCGTATGAGGGCGTCGAGGCGTAGATAAAGGCCCTGCACATCCAGCTTGGGCACCGCTTGCAGTGCGGCCACATCAGACGCTACAGCGGAGCGTAAGTCGTGGAAATTAGCGTCATCCAGGCCGCGTAAGATATTGTCGGCGCTGCGCAGGAGCGCTTCTGCCGACACATTGTCGCCCGTCATAATCAGACGCTGGTTCGCGAGTCGGAGGAGGTACTGCACCTCGGCGATCTGCCAGCTCTCCCGGTCCTCGACCGTGAGATCACTAATCAGCTGTTGCTGTTCAAGAACGGACCGCTCGAGATTCCCTAACTGCTCCTCAACAACGCGCCTCACGCGACCGGCAGCATCATTCGCAGTGGATTCCAGGCGACTCACCTGACTTTGTTGTGCTTCGAGGGTCTGCTGCTGCACTTCCAGCGCTCGCCGAAGATCCTCCTCGGCGCGCTGCTGGCTGGCCTGCATTCCTTCGATTTCAAGTTCGATCTTGCGCTGGAGGTTATCGCGCATCTGATCAAAAGTAGTTACATCCTGACCTGACACCGACTCCAGGCCCTGTACCCGCTGTAACAGTAAGCCCTCACGGCGCTGCATATCTGTGATGAGAAAGAACACACCCGCAGCCTCCACCAGAACAAGCACTAAGGCCAACCAGGCGATAGGCGCGGAGCCGGAACGGCTCGGCACGGTCTCTGCAGCCGCGGGTACCGGCGCTACCGTGGGTGCAGGCTGGGGCTTAGGCGGTGGGACAGCAGCAGTCTCGGCGACGTCCGGACCTGTATCCTGGGGTTTGGCGGGCGCTTGTGCTTCATGGACCTCAGTGACAGCAGCTTCGCCAGCGTCATCCTGATTGTCCTGTTTTTTTTCATCGCTCAATGCTTGGTCTCCCCCAGTTGCGCTTTGCGCCAGCTCGCTGCGGCCGTCAGCATGGCCGCATCAGAAGCATTCTCGGCCCGCTCGACGTTTCTCCACCCGAGCTCCCGCGCCTGGCCTTCTACGCGCTGCGACGGTACCAACAAGGTAGTCATCGCTAAGTTAGTGTGTTCCAGAGGCTGAAGCAAACCTGTCAGTCTCTCCAAACCCTCACCGCTGCTGATCAGGATAAGGGCCAGACCTTGCCCCGTCAGCAGCCTCTGGCAGTCCTGGGCATCGTGGGCAGCGTAGCCACGCCGGTAGCACTCCAGAGAGTCTACCTTGGCTCCACGGGCCTCCAGTTCCTGCTCAAGAAATCTGCGACCTCCCTCACCTTTTACGATCAGCACTCGCTGGGACGTCAGGTCCGCCAAACCATCCATGGCCAGCAAGCCCTCACTGCTCATATCACTCTGAGGCCTGGCAACCTCGAGACCCTCTGCCTCGAGGTTCAATGCCGTGCTCTCTCCTACCGCCCAATAGGTCTGACCGAGGGGCAGCTGTGGCCAGTAATCCTGTAGGCAGGCCATGCCGATGCGCGCAGCATTGGCACTCACAAAAATCACGTGCTCGAAACGATCCAGGTCCAAGAGGAGCTGCCGTTGAGCGCCGGGTAGAGGATCTATGGGCTCTATGGTCAGCATGGGCAGATGTAGCGGCGTGAAACCGGCATTCCCGAGGGCGCTCATCAAGCTATCCGCCTGCCCCACAGGCCGGGTAACCAGTACCCGCTGCTCAGCGGTCATAGACCTCGGCGAGTATCTCTGCCGCGCCGGCCTCAAGGAGCGCCTCAGCCACACTAACGCCCAGCTCCTCGGGGTTTTTGCAGCTGCCGCGGGCATCCGCTCGGAGTGTGTTGCTACCATCAGGCCGACCCACAAGGCCTCTTAACCATAGCTGATCACCTTCGTGTACCGCGTAGGAAGCAATGGGTACCTCGCAGCCGCCCTGCAGATGTCGATTTAATGCCCGCTCAGCCAACACCCGCTCGGCGGTAGGACCGTGATGAAGCGGCGCCAGAAGTTGCCGGGTAGCCTGGTCATCGCTGCGGATTTCAATACCGACAGCGCCTTGCCCTCCGGCGGGCAGTGATTCCATAACCGGGATGCGCGCGCGAATACGTTCTCCCATTTCCAGCCGAAGAAGCCCCGCACAGGCCAAAATAATTGCGTCGTACTCACCTTCGTCGAGCTTGCGAAGCCGGGTATTTACATTGCCTCGAAGAAACCGCACCTCGAGATCCGGGCGATTTGCACGAAGCTGGCACTCTCGACGCAGACTCGAGGTTCCCACTACGGCTCCTGAAGGCAGCGCATCCAGATTCTCAAAATTATTGCTCACAAAGGCATCGGCGGGCTCCTCTCGCTCGCAGATCACCGCAAGCTCCAAACCTTCGGGAAACTCCATGGGTACATCTTTCATGGAGTGCACGGCGATATGTGCCCTACCGTCCAACAGTGCGGTCTCCAGTTCTTTGACAAACAGCCCTTTACCGCCCACTTTCGCGAGGGGAACATCGAGGATCTGATCCCCCCGACTGGTCATTCCCAAAAGCTCCACACTGATACCAGGGTGGGTCTCAAGAAGAGTGTCGCGAACGAAATGGGCCTGCCACAGGGCCAGGGGGCTTTCTCGGGTGGCAATAACGACGTCAGCAGGCATGAATACTCAGTTCAGAAAAAAAGATTAATCATAGCATTGGGACGCGCAGACTGACCCTGTCATTACGGCCTTGATGTCGCGCAGGTGTCGACGGCTCACCTGGGGCTGCTCTGCCACGTCGGTGAGTTCCAGCAGCCAGCCATCTTCGGCGCGCACCAGTCGTGAAATATGTGCTCTTGCGACCAGTGCATTGCGGTGAACCCGAAGAAAACGACCCTTGAATTCCTCTTCCAAATCCTTCAGGGATTCACTCAGGAGGATCTCTCCGCCCGGTGAACAGGCGCGTACGTATTTGTCTTCGGCCAAAAAGCATCGCACATCGGCTACTGCCATAGTTTCGATACCTCGGTGGCCTGCACTGACCACCTCCTCTCGACCGACCCCCGCCACTCCCAGGGAGTCCAGTTGCGCGCGATTCACCCGTACCGCTGCCTGAAGCGCTCCCTCAAGCTCCCGCTCGCGAACAGGCTTGAGCAAATACGCAATGGCATGATGCCTCAGTGCCTCCAGCGCGTATTCATCATAAGCCGTGCAAAAAATAACCGCGGGCGCCGCCGGTTCATCGAGCAGATGTCCCGCCACTTCTACACCGTCTATTTCGGGCATGCGAATATCTAACAGCAAAATTTGCGGCTGTTCGACCCGCACCACAGCGAGGGCCTCGACTCCATTAGCAGCTTCATAGCACTCAGCATCAGGCCGTAGCTTATGGAGCAAGCGCAACAAGCGTTGTCGGGCCAGTGCTTCGTCATCAACGACGAGAATCTTCACAAACGAGACCCACTATCCAACGGCAGACTAATTCGCGCGCAATATCGGTTGTCCTCAGCGCCTACAGACAAGGACCCGGAAGTGCCATATTGCGCGTCTAAACGCTGCCTGATGTTGTCCAACGCCATGCGATTACCCCCGGGACGAGTAACGACTCGCTTGGGAAGAGGGTTTTGCACTTCAACGCGCAAAGACGAAAATTCACGCCAGGCACGTATCTCCACCGTGCCACCCTCGGGAAGTTGCGAGATGCCGTGATACACCGCATTTTCCACCAGCGGCTGAAGCAGCAGGGCCGGCAAAACAACGTCCTTTAAGTCCTCATCAATATCCCAGTTGACCGTGAGCCGATCGCCCAAACGTAACTTCTCTATTTCCAAATAGAGTTCGCAAAGCCGGCACTCCTCCCCCAGGCTGCTATCGCGATCTCCACCGGCTAAGGCCGCACGAAAAAGCTCCGACACATCTTCGATAGCCTGCTCAGCACGATCTGGCTGAACGGCAATGAGGCTCGCAATGCTATTGAGCGTGTTAAACAGAAAGTGTGGTCGAATCCTTGCGCGCAGCGCATCCAGTCTGAGCTGTAATTCACTGCGCTGCTGCAGCGCCACCCGTTGCTGTAAATAGGCGTAACGTAAAACGATCGCCGCGAGAATCAATGCCAGCAGCGCATTGCGGAGCACCCAGTCGCCAAGTGCGCCGCTCTGTGGACCTAACAAGGGATAGAATCGAAACACCAAAACACTCGACGCCGCTGTCACCGCAAGCACCAGTCCCAGACAGCTTAAGGCGGCAATTGCTGGTGTAACGTGCAGTAGCCGGAGCCGCAAGCGGCAGATTAAGGCGATGCACAGCAGTGCATTCCACTGCACAAATAAGGAACCTGTTCCCAAAGCTCGCCATTCGAACGCAGCCAATGGTCCCAGCGCCAGCACATGCAGCAGCACCACAAGCTCTGCCAGCAGTACAGCCAGGAACACCGCTTGGGGAGCGCAAAGATCCGGGATAAAAAATCCATCACCGGGTGACGCAGCGTTATCGGGCGCTGAAGGCCGCGGGTGCTGCATGCAAGACCTCCTCGTTGTGATAAATCAGAGCCACAGTAATAATCAGCGAAACACACCCAGCGAAGGATCGTGCTTTCTTACGCCCAGCGAATCACAGATTCACAGTCCTGTGCGCTGATATACTTGCATGCCTTCCAGGCCGGAACAAGAAGCGTCCCGGCAAGATTTTTGATTGAAAGGAATACTCACAGTATGTCGGATCAAAGCGACAATCCTAGTCTTTGGGGTGGCCGTTTCACCGAAGCTACCGACAGCTTCGTGCAGCGTTTTACCGCCTCCGTCAGCTTCGACCAACGCATGGCCGAACAGGACATTCGCGGCTCTCTGGCCCATGCCCGGATGCTCAACGATGCGGGCATCCTCAGCGAGGAAGAACTCAAGGCTATAGAAGATGGTCTGGCAAGCGTACAAAACGAAATCAACAATGGTGACTTCCCCTGGTCCATAGAGCGGGAAGACGTGCATATGAATATCGAGGCTCGACTCACTGCTCTCATTGGAGAGGCGGGGAAAAAGCTTCACACGGGGCGATCGCGGAACGATCAGGTCGCAACGGATATTCGCCTGTATCTGCGTGATGCGATAGACGCCATTAGCCAGGAACTTACGCGGCTTCAAAAGGGGCTGGTGGGTCTCGCCGAGACCCACGCCGCAACGATAATGCCGGGCTTTACGCATCTTCAGGGAGCGCAGCCGGTGACCTTTGGACACCACATGCTCGCCTGGAACGAGATGCTGGAGCGAGACTACGGTCGTCTCGTCGATTGTAGGACGCGCTTGAATCAATGCCCTCTAGGCGCAGCGGCGTTGGCGGGCACCACCTTTCCGATAAATCGCGCACAGACGGCCGCGGCTCTGGGATTCGACTTTCCCACACGCAACTCTCTAGACTCAGTATCTGATCGCGACTTTGCCATCGAGTTTACTGCGGCCGCCGCACTCATACTTACGCATTTGTCGCGCATGAGCGAAGAGTTGATCCTCTGGACGTCGGCACAATTTCAGTTTGTCGAACTTCCCGATCGTTTCTGCACCGGCTCATCCATCATGCCGCAAAAGAAGAATCCGGATGTTCCAGAGCTGGTTCGTGGCAAGACCGGCAGGGTCAACGGCCACTTGATAGCGCTGCTCACACTAATGAAGGGTCAGCCTCTGGCCTACAACAAAGACAATCAGGAAGACAAAGAACCGCTCTTTGATTGCGTTGACACCGTGCTGGATTGCCTGCGCGCTTTTGCCGACATGGTGCCGCATGTCACGCCACAGAAAGAACGGCTGCGAGAAGCTGCCAAGGCGGGCTTTGCCACAGCCACAGATCTCGCGGACTACCTGGTCGGCAAAGGCCTAGCTTTTCGAGATGCGCATGAGGTAGTTGGAAAAGCAGTCGCCGAGGGGGTCAAGCAGAAGCTGGATCTGTCCGACATGCCCCTGGCAACCTTGCAGGGCTTTAGCCCGCTGATCGAGTCGGACGTGTTTGAAGTGCTCACAGTAGAAGGCTCTGTCGCATCCCGGGACCATCTGGGCGGCACAGCTCCCGCACAGGTACAACTTGCTGCTAACAACGCAGGCAAAGCATTGGAGATTCGCTAGCCGGGGTCCGGGACGTTTATACTCCCGTCCTTTTGCGCAGCAGTCATATGAAGTATTCATTCAATCTTCTTTCCGTAGTCATGGACCGTGCCCCGGCAACGTCGGTTCTGCGGTCCTGCAGCCTGGCGCTGACCCTGGCACTCGTCGGCTGCGGCCAGATGGGGCCCTTGTATCAGCCGATACCAGAGGCGCCGCAAGCGGAAGACAGCGCCACAGAGCCTGCGAGTACCGACGCGCCTGGACGCAGTGAGTAAGCGGCTATGGGATTTTCTTATCGCAAGCAACACCTTTTTGCCGAAGAGCTTGAATGCGAGGCTATTGCCAAAGAGTACGGTACGCCTTGTTATGTCTACTCCCGCGCGGCCATGGAAGCGGCGCTGGCTGAGTACCACGAGGCATTAGCGGGCTGCGAACACCTGGTGTGTTATGCCGTAAAAGCCAACTCAAACCTCGCCGTACTCGACATCCTCGCCCGCCGCGGTGCGGGCTTTGATATCGTATCTGTGGGCGAGCTGGAGCGGGTACTTGCCGCTGGCGGCGATCCGGCCAAGGTGGTGTTCTCCGGCGTAGTAAAACGCCGCGATGAAATGCGCCGCGCTCTCGAAGTCGGTATTCATTGCTTCAACATTGAGTCCGAAGCAGAGCTCGAAGTGCTGCAATCCGTCGCCGCCGATCTCAAGCTGCGAGCGCCCGTATCTGTGCGAGTGAATCCCGATGTCGATGCCCGAACCCACCCCTATATCTCCACGGGCCTGCGAGAGAACAAATTTGGCGTTGCCACCGACGCCGCGATGGCTCTGCTGCGACGCGCCAGCACACTTCCCAATATTGAGGTGGCGGGCCTGGACTGCCATATCGGATCCCAGCTTGTAGACATGTCACCTCTTCTGGAGGCGCTTCAACAATTGCTGCTTATGGTCGATCAGCTCGAGTCAGAGGGCATCTCTATTCGGCACTTGGACCTTGGCGGCGGTATCGGGGTCCGTTACCAGGACGAAGAGCCTCCCGCGGTGTCTGACTACATTGCCGCGGTGCGCGACGCTCTGGGTGACCGCGATCTGTGCCTCGTTTTTGAACCCGGTCGCTCCATAGTGGCTAATGCGGGCGTTCTTCTCACCGAGGTTCGCTATACCAAAGAGACTGATGCACATAGCTTTGCGCTGGTTGACGCTGCCATGAACGACTTTATACGCCCGGCGCTGTATCAGGCTTGGGTGAATATTCAGGCTGTGGCGCCCTGCAAGGCTGAACCAAGGGTCTGGGACATCGTGGGACCGGTGTGTGAGACTGGCGACTTTCTGGGTAAGGACAGGGAATTGGCCCTGGACTCTGGCACGCTCCTGGCGATACATGGTGCGGGCGCCTACGGCTTTGTCATGAGTTCAAACTACAACACTCGACCCCGAGCCGCTGAGGTGATGATTGACGGCATGAGCTCTCACCTCATTCGGGAGCGGGAAAATATCGAGGATCTGTTAAGAGGTGAACACCGCCTGCCGGAGTAGCGCGCCGAGCGGAGCAACTAAAATCATATGCCAGTTAAATTCACAAAAATGCATGGTGCGGGCAACGACTTTGTCATGATCGACACCATCAGCCAACGCATCAAGCTGCGACCGAGAGACATCCGGTCCATCGCGGATCGCAGGCGAGGCGTGGGCTGTGATCAGGTGTTGCTGGTTGAACCCCCGGGACAGCCCGAGGCAGATTTCCGCTATCGCATCTTCAACGCGGATGGCAGCGAGGCGGGGCAATGCGGCAATGGCGCCCGCTGCTTTGCGCGTTTTGTGCGCCATCGGCGACTCACGCATTTACAAAAAATGGTGGTAGAGACCGGTAACAGCTTAATGACGCTGACCCTGCGGGATAATCACCAGGTAGAAGTCGATATGGGGCCTCCTGTTTTTGCCCCAAGGGACATTCCCCTGCGCCGGGATCAGGAAGCACAAGAATACGATCTTTTAGCCGCAGGAGAGCAACTGCGTGTGGGTGCGCTGTCCATGGGCAATCCCCACGCTGTGTTGCGCGTGAACTCCGTGAACGATGGCAGTCTCGAAAGGCTGGGTGAAGCAATACGCGGTCATGACGACTTTCCCGACGGCACTAACGCGGGTTTTATGGAAGTGGTGGACCGGCAAAATGTGCGACTGCGCGTATTTGAACGAGGCGTTGGTGAAACCGAAGCCTGCGGTTCCGGCGCTTGTGCCGCTGTGGTCTACGGACAGCGCATGGGTTGGCTGGATGAGCAAGTGACAGTCGAATTGACCGGGGGTAAGCTGACTATCCAATGGCAGGGCGCTAATAGTTCAGTGTTTATGACCGGCCCCACGGCTATCAGCTTCGAAGGCACTATCAGGCTTTAACTGCTGGCCCCTGGGGTTTCGGTTTTGAGTGGCTCGAAAAGGTTTCAACGCGGGAAGATGGCCCGCGCTTCTACTGAATCATAAGAAGGATACAGACGCGTGGACGAAGACGACATTCGAGATTTTCTGGTTCAAAACCCCGATTATTTTCAGAAGAATCCCGAGCTTCTGGGCCTAATACAAATCCCCCACTCCACCGGCGCGGCAGTATCGCTGGTCGAGCGGCAGGTCAGCGTACTTCGCGACCGCAACGTCGATCTCCGCCATCGTCTGAGAGATCTGGGAAGCACGGCAAAAGACAACGACCAGATGTTCGCTGATACCCGGGAGCTGGTGCTGGGCCTGCTCCCTGCAAAAACTCTGGATGAGCTTCATGACGCGCTCATCAAGGTACTTCGCGATGTCTTCGACATCGAGTATGCAAGCCTCACACTTTTTAATGATAGCGATGAGGCGCCAGACTCCGTCCGGCGAGTGCCCGAGTCCCAACTCAAAGGAAAGCTGGGCTCGCTCCTGGTCCACGGCACAGCGGGTTGCGGCGCGCTTCGCGCCGAGGACTTCGAGTTTTTGTTCCCCGGCGCGCGCATTGTGGGCTCCGCTGCCATCGCTGTTATCGAAAGTGATGGAAAAGCGCTGGGCGCCCTTGCCGTGGGTAGCTCAAATGCCAGCCACTATGATGGCGACATGGGCACCCTGTTTTTGGAGTTTGCCGCCGAAGTCATCGCGGGGCTGTTAGTGCGGATCGACGGTTCCTAGGCTGTGCCGTCACCGGCGAGCCTCGAACAGCGTATAGCCGCCTTTCTGGAGTACCTGCGCAGTGTGCGCAGGTACTCCCCGCATACCGTCTCCGCCTATCGACGGGACCTGGATAGCTTTGAGAGTTTTTGTGCCCACCAAGACTTACAAAGCTGCAAAGCGGTTCAGGAGAGCCACGTGCGCCAGTGGCTCGCTCAAGGACATAGAACAGGTCTGGCACCCAACAGCTTGCAACGACGCCTCTCTGCCCTGCGGGCCTATTTTGAATGGGAAAGCAGCGATACAGGACAGCGCCGCAACCCGGCATTGGCGGTACAAGCACCGCGAAAGCGCCGCAAGCTGCCCGGCACTCTGGAGGCAGATCAGGTAGGCGCATACCTGCGCGCAGACGCCAATGATCCTCTCCAGCTTCGAGACTTAGCCATGGCGGAGCTGTTCTATTCGTCAGGTCTGCGCCTCGCAGAACTGCGGGCGGTCGATGTGCATGACATCGACCGCAGCCAGAGTCTGATCTCCGTGACCGGTAAGGGCAGTAAAACGCGCACAGTGCCTGTCGGTCGGGCGGCCATCGCGGCAATTGATGCTTATCTTCCGCACCGCGTAACGCCTTCAAGTTCTGCAGACGAAAATGCACTGTTTGTCAGCGGCCGAGGCCGGCGAATCAGCGAGCGCTCTATTCAATCACGCGTTCAGTTACTGGCTGAGCGCAATGGGCTGGGTCGTGATGTCCACCCCCATATGCTGCGACACTCCTTCGCGAGTCACCTCTTGGAGTCCAGCGGAGATCTCCGCGCCGTGCAGGAGCTGCTCGGGCACAGCGACATTTCCACCACCCAGATCTACACCCACCTTGATTTCCAGCATCTGGCCAAAGTCTATGATGGCGCCCATCCCCGAGCCCGCAAACAAAAGGATGACGACAGCGAATGACTATCAAAGTGCTGACATTTGACCTGGATAACACGCTCTGGGACGTGGAGCCCGCGCTGTTGCGAGCGGAAGAAGCGCAGCGTCAGTGGCTGCTGTCGCACCGCCCCGGAACCATGGAAAACATAGGCCATGATGAGCTATGGAATCTAAAAAAGCGGGTCTGGAAAGCGCACCCGGAGCTGGCGCACAACGTCACCGAGATGCGCCAGCGCTTTCTCAAGGAGCTGCAACTGAGCGCCGGCTTCGATGAGGATTCTGCCAGCGAAGGGGCCCGTCTGGCTTTTGGAGCCTTTTTACGGGAACGGCAGAAAGTCGAACTCTACAGCGACGCACTGCAGGTTCTGGAGACATTGGCCGGACGGTTTCGTCTGGGTGCATTAACCAACGGTAACGCCGATGTGTATAAAACCGATGCGGGTGAATACTTTGATTTCGCCTTCCTTGCGGAAGATATTGGTGCCAGCAAACCGGCGCCGGATATGTTCCACGCAGCGCTACACACTACGGGCGTCCAAGCCCATGAAGTTTTGCATGTTGGAGACAATCCAGAGCACGACATTCTCGGCGCCCTGCGGGTAGGCATGCACGCGATCTGGCTCAACGCGGAGGCACAACCCTGGGCTGAGACGGATAGCGACCACAGGCCGCACGGAATCATAGGCAGCATCGGCGAGCTACCCGCTGCAGTCAGCGAACTCGAACAGCAACTGGCTGCTGAAAGGGTTTAATCGCATTGCCCTCGTGAGGGTAGGTCAGCCGGAAGCCCAGCCGGGTACTGGAGAAGGACAGCTGACTTAGATGGCATCCTCGCCGGTTTCCCGCGTCCGGATGCGAATGACCTGCTCAAGGCTTGAGACAAAAATCTTGCCGTCTCCAATCTTTCCGGTGTCTGCCGCAGCCACAATCGCTTCTACAGCGCTATCGAGTTGCTCGTCGCCGACCGCGACCTCAACTTTAACCTTGGGCAAGAAGTCCACCACATACTCCGCGCCCCGGTACAACTCTGTGTGCCCTTTTTGACGACCAAAGCCTTTCACTTCAGTCACCGTAATACCCTGAACACCGACCTCGGCGAGCGCGGATCGGACATCGTCGAGTTTGAACGGCTTGATGATCGCGGTGATGAGTTTCATGGCTGCACAGCTCTGATAGCGAAGTGGCCCCCGATAATAGGGACTTGAGGCGCTCTGCTGCAAGCGCTTAAGACGGCTTTGGCGTTCAGCCCGCTTCAGCGCGCAGGAATTTCGGGGCGTTACTAAAGAGGAACGCCTTGAAACCGTGAATCTTAACGAGAATGATTCTTATTACTTGTCAGTTTAGTATTTCATAGCTACTATCTCCTACATCGCATCGCACTTAACTCCCGAACACTGCTTGGAGAGCTCAATGAACAACAGGCACCACCGCTTTCGCCTCAAACCTTTGGCGATAGCGCTGACCACATCGCTGGTGGCAACGGCGCAGGCCGCAGATCCTGGTTCGGTGGCTGACAGTCGAGCAACCGTTGAAGAAGTTTTTATCTTTGCCGATGCGGATGAGGTACGCACACTTCCCGGCTCCGCAGCCCTGGTGACTGAAGAGCAGTTCCAAATCGAATTCGCCAATGACATCAATCAGCTACTGAAAACCGTACCCGGCACCTATATTCGTGAAGAAGACGGCTACGGTCTCCGTCCAAACATCGGCATTCGAGGCGCGACTTCCGAGCGCTCCTCCAAAATCACGCTTATGGAAGACGGCGTAATGATTGCGCCGGCACCCTACTCTAATCCGGCCGCCTATTACTTTCCCACCGCTATGCGCATGCACAGTGCCGAAGTTCTCAAAGGGGCGCCCTTGTTGCGTTACGGTCCGCAAACTACCGGCGGTGCAATCAACATGGTGTCGACACCTATCCCGGATGCCTTACAGGGCAACCTCGATTTACGCGTTGGGGAAAATGGCGAGCAGGATTTACTGGCCAATGTTGGCGGGCAGTATGGTGACTTTGGCTTCCTGGTGGAAACCGCCCAGCGACGCAGCGACGGGTTTAAAGAGATTGATCGCGGTGACGACAGCGGCTACGACATTGAGGACTATTTAGTAAAGCTGGCCTGGACGGGAGAGCGTCAGTCCCTACTCTTTAAGGCTCAGTATTCCAATGAAATTTCCGACGAGACCTATCTTGGCCTCACAGATGCTGATTTTGCAAACAACGAAGATCGCCGCTACGGGCTCTCCTCGATCGATGAGATGAACAACTATCACGCCGGTATCAATCTTCGCTACGGCTTGCAGCTAAGCGATGATCTTGCGCTGTCGGTAACCGCCTACCAGAATAGTTTTTCACGCGACTGGTTCAAACTTGCGGGTGGCAATTCATTCGTAAGAGCGGCCAATGCCGGGGACTTAACGGCTCAGGCCATACTCGATGGCGACGCCGACGCCTTTGGTCTCCGATACAAGCACAACAACCGGGACTATGAATCCCGAGGCATTGAATTCAATCTTGATCAAAACATGGGTAACCACAGCCTGAGTTACGGCCTGCGCCTTCATGAAGACGAGATGGATCGCTACCAGCCTGTGGAAGTTTACGACCAGATTGATGGTGAGCTGATCCTCGTGGGCCGGGTCGAGCCAACGGGCGGTGACAATCGACTGGAAGACGCAGAAGCGCTTTCAGCATGGTTTGTCGACAGCTGGCAGCTCTCGGATACGCTAAATCTCAACCTGGCTCTGCGTTACGAGGACGTTGATAGCAGCCGCCGTCAGTTTTCAGATCCGGATCGTGAGACCGACCCTAGCCGTCGCTCAAACAACTCCCAGGAGTGGTTACCCGGGGCGTCCTTTAGCTATGACCTCTCGGAAAATTGGCAAGCCCTTGCCGGCGTTCACCGCGGCTTTTCGCCATTAGGTGGCGGCGCACAGGATTTTGAGGAACCGGAAACCAGCGTGAACTGGGAGGCTGGGGTTCGCTATCGCGGCAGCTGGTTCCTGGAAGCCATCGCGTTCTACAGCGACTTTGATAACAAGACGGAGAACTGCTCCAACGCCAATCCCTGTAGCAATGGTGCGACCTCCGGCGCTTTCACCACTGGCCAAGCAGTTATCCAGGGTCTCGAACTCCAGGCAAGCACGGTTCTGAATTTTGGCGATCTGAACGCGCCCATTGACCTCGCTTACACTTATAGCGATGCAGTAATCAGTCGCGATAACGAAGCAGAAGGCTTCGAAGATGGCGATACGCTGGCGGCGGTTCCCGAGAACACGCTCAGCCTTCGCCTGGGCCTTGAGACAGCCATGAACTGGGATAGCTACGCGGTGATTAAGTACATCGATGAAACCTGCGTCACCATCGGCTGCAACACTGACAATAATCAGTTCAATCGCACTGAGGATCTTCTGGTCACGGACCTTATCAGCCGTTACGCGATCACCGACGATGCAGTGGTGTTCGTCAAAGTCGAGAACATCTTTGACGAAAGGTCCATCGTGTCACGACAGCCCGAAGGCGCGCGACCTAACAAGCCGCGTACAGCATCTGTTGGACTGCAGTACCAGTTTTAAATCTACACAGGTAATTGCACTAAGCCGACGTCATTGCGTCGGCTTTTTTGTATCTCATGAAAACCTAAGCAACGGTGGATCGTAAGCTAGAGGCAACAGTGGGCGTCTTTTGTTTCACCCCGTAACGAACTCGGGCTGGGAACCTTAACTACTTCACTCGCTGAGTTAGGGTACGCTCGCTTCGTAGACAAGCTCCGCAGCCCTCTGTGCGATTGAAACGGCCACTGAGGCGTAGAAAGTACGTGGAGCCGATGAGAAAAGGCTAGCTTGCGCGATCTACGGAGCGTAGCGTCCCCCCACTAAGCGAGTGCAGTGGATCGTGCCAGCTAGCCTGACCACCTGGACTGCCGCCTGAAGTCTGGGCTAGCTGGTGTGATCTGCGGAGCTTAGCGTCCTTCCACTCAGCGAGTGCAGTGGATCGTGTCGGCTAGCCCGACTTATAGATTCAAGGACAAGGCAAAAAAAGGGGGCCCAAAGGGCCCCCAAAAAAACGCATTGAACTAATGCGCCCGCAAGATTGTTACTTACTTGGCAGAGACGAACTCCGGATAGGCCTCAAGGCCACACTCGGACAAGTCCACACCCTCGTATTCCTCTTCTTCGGTAACCCGGATTCCCATGACTGCCTTGATCGCGAAGAAAGCGATGAAGCTGGTGATGAAGACCCAACCAAAGATGGTGGCCGCACCGATGAGCTGTCCGCTGAAGCTGGAGCCATCGTTAGTAACAGGCACCAAGAGCAGACCCAGCAGACCTACGACACCGTGCACCGAGATGGCGCCCACAGGGTCATCGATCTTTAGTTTGTCCAGAGTAATGATTGAGAAGACCACCAGGATGCCGCCCACTGCGCCAAACATTGTTGCCATGAGCGGAGTCGGTGTCGATGGCTCAGCAGTAATCGCTACGAGTCCAGCCAACGCGCCGTTGAGCGCCATGGTGAGATCGGCTTTACCGAAGAGCATGCGTGCAGTCAGCAGCGCCGCAACAAGACCACCACAAGCGGCGGCGTTAGTGTTCATAAAGACCACAGCAACGGCGTTGGCGTTTTCGACAGACGCCGTAGCCAGTACGGAGCCACCGTTAAAGCCAAACCAACCCATCCACAGGATAAACGTACCCAGGGTAGCCATTGGTAGATTTGCACCGGGGATCGCAACAACGGAGCCATCGGCGCGGTATTTGCCCTTACGAGCTCCGAGAAGGAGCACACCAGCAAGAGCAGCAGCCGCACCAGCCATGTGCACGATGCCTGAGCCTGCAAAGTCAGAGAAGCCGAGGTCACCCAGAGTGTACATACCAAACACGGGATCGCCGCCCCAGGTCCAGTTGCCTTCCATTGGGTAGATAAAGCCGGTCATAACCACCGCAAAAATCAGGAACGACCAGAGCTTCATGCGCTCCGCAACCGCGCCGGATACAATCGACATCGCTGTGGCCACGAACACCACCTGGAAGAAGAAGTCCGCGGAAGGCGCGTAGGTCGCCGCCTCTTCGGCACCGGTAACACCATCACCGGTGATGCCCGCGAGCAGGCTTGCTCCCAGTGAGGGATACATAATTGAATAACCGACGACCATGTACATGGTGCAGGCAATCGCAAACAGCGCGACGTTCTTGGTTAGAATTTCAGTGGTGTTCTTGGATCTCACCAGGCCAGCTTCAAGCATGGCAAAGCCGGCGGCCATCCACATAACTAAGGCACCACACACGAGGAAGTAAAACGTGTCCAGTGCATAGCTCAGTTCAAAAATTTGGTTTTCCATGAAAGGTTCTCTCGTGCTGAATTCAGGGACTAGTTATCGCGCTTCAAAAGACGCTGTTAGATGGCTTCTTCACCGGTCTCGCCGGTGCGAATACGGATCACCTGCTCCAGGCTTGAAACAAATACTTTGCCGTCACCGATTTTCCCGGTGTTCGCCGACTTGGTGATCGCTTCGATTGTTTGATCAACCATGCCTTCGGCAACTGCTACTTCGATTTTCACTTTAGGAAGAAAATCCACAACGTATTCAGCGCCGCGATACAGTTCGGTGTGACCCTTTTGTCGCCCGAATCCTTTGACCTCTGTGACTGTGATGCCCTGCACGCCGATCTCTGACAGTGACTCACGCACGTCATCGAGCTTGAATGGCTTCACAATGGCCGTTATTAACTTCATGTAGTTCTCCTAACTGAACAAGGCGCGGATCTCGCGCCAATCGGCTCGCCGTTTAATCATCTTATTTGCGCCTTTTCATGGGCGCTACGGTTCGGCATTGACTTGAGCAATGGATATGCCACTCACCACTTTCACTTAAAAATCAGTGCTTTAAGCAATTTATGGCGGAAAAAACCCCCAAACGTGGGATGGAATGACTCCTATTTATGCACCAAAATGGTGCCAAGATCATTTTTGGTGCACTGTCATGAGCTGTGAACTGAGGCCACCATCCTCTAAACTTCGCCAAGTCCAGCAGGAGAACTTTCTATGGCGCTCAAACCGCCCCCAATCAGTGAAGTGATGCAACAGGTCAATGAGTTGGTCGGACCCTCGGGTCTGGTTGACGAAGTCGATAAAAACGCTCGGCAGCTCATCCAGTCCGCCTTGAAAAAGCTGGACTTCGTCAGTCGTGAGGAGTTTGACGCCCAAACCGCAATTCTTGATCGTACCCGAGGCAAGGTCGCTGCCCTGGAGTCCGAGCTCGCATCGATGAGCGAGCTTGTGGACAAACTCGAAAAAAACGCCGCGACATAAATCGCAGTTAGAAAGTCGCGGAGTCGTAACGCAGACCGGTCGCTTTAGGGCGCGAAAACACTAACCACGCAGGGCAAGGAAGCCCGGGCGTTTACTCATGGAAGAGTGATGAAAAGTTGGTTTTCAACGTTTCGCCGGTCGACAGGCTGAGCGAGCAATGAACTACGCTGTGGTTCTCTCTCGAGCCAATCAGGGGCTGGATGCACCGCTGGTCCGCGTGGAAGTGCACCTATCAAATGGACTCCCTGCGTTCACCGTAGTGGGGATGCCCGAAACGGCCGTCCGCGAAAGCAAAGATCGGGTGCGAAGTGCCCTCCTGAATTCACACTTTGAGTTTCCCGATCGCCGTATCACGGTAAACCTCGCCCCTGCCGATCTACCCAAAGGCGGCGGACGCTTCGATCTACCCATCGCGTTAGGGATTCTCTGCGCATCGGGACAGTTGCCACCGGAGACCCTGCTGGGTAGCGAGTGTGTTGGAGAGCTCGCGTTGGACGGCACCCTTCGTTCCGTGCGCGGTACCGTCGCAGCAGCGATGGCAGCGCGCCAGAGCAATCGGAAGATGCTTCTAGCTCAGGATTCCGCTGGCGCCTGCTTAGCGATACCGGGCATAAAGCTGGTTTACGCAACTGACTTACTGTCCCTCTGTGCGATTTTGCGTGGACGAGCAGATCTTTGTGAGCTTCCGGCAACGCCAGAAACTCCCAATCATTCCTGGACCGACATTGCTGATGTGACCGGGCAGCTTGTCCCAAAACGCGCCCTCGAAGTTGCCGCCAGTGGCGGGCATAACCTGCTGCTGACCGGGCCGCCGGGAACCGGCAAGAGCCTCCTCGCCAATTGCCTGCCGGGCATTTTGCCACCGCCTGACGACCGCGAGTGGCTTACCGTTTGCGCACTTTACGACTTACAGGGACAAACGCAGCAGAGTCTGCGCCGTGCCTTTCGCGCCCCCCACCACAGCGCCAGCGCTGCAGCGCTTGTAGGCGGAGGATCTGTTCCGTCACCAGGAGAAATTTCACTGGCTCATGGGGGCGTGTTATTTCTTGATGAGTTGCCAGAATTCTCCAGGCACACCCTCGATATGCTTCGCGAACCACTCGAAACCGGCGAAATCCGTTTGGCCCGAGCGGCCTGCAGTATCCGCTATCCCGCCCGCTTTCAGCTGATTGCAGCGATGAACCCCTGCCCTTGTGGGTATGCCGGTGACACGCAAAAAAACTGCAGGTGTAGCGCTGCGCAGCGGCTTAGTTACAGCGCGCGGGTCTCCGGCCCGCTGCTGGACCGCATAGACTTGCAGATTCGTGTAGAGCGAGAAGACCCAGCGGATTTGTTTTCCACCCAAGCTGCTGAGGACTCTGCGGCAGTCCGCAAACGAGTCATGCGTTCACTGAGAAAGCAGCATGAACGTCAAGGAGAGTGCAATGCAAGACTGACCGGATCCGCACTGATGGATGCCTGTGCTTTGGAGGCAAGAGAGCAGCAGCTCATTCAGCGAAGCGCCAAACAGCTGACCCTGTCAGCCAGGGCAGTCCACAGATTACTGCGGGTAGCGAGAAGTATTGCCGACCTCAATGGCGAGGAGCGAATTAGCAGCAGGGCAGTGAAAGAAGCCCTCGCCTATCGAACAACGCTTAGTGACAACTGACGCTCCGATTGGCAGAACAGAAACTTTGCGGGCATAAAAAAGCCGCGGCGGATTCATGCCACGGCTATCTGAGCAGGCTCACTTTCGCAAGCCCGCATAACTCTAACTTACTGGCTGTTTTCGACCATGAAGTCTACAGCCGCGATAACAGCCTCATCAGACAAATCCGCCCGACCGCCTTTGGCCATCATGCCCGTTCCCGCGAGACCATTGATACCGCTGTTGTAGAGCTCATCAATGCCCTTGGCAATTCGTGGGGCCCAGGAGCCTACGTCTCCGACAATGGGAGCGCCCGCTGCACCAGAGGCATGGCAAGCCAGGCACGCGGTGTTGTAGGTGCCTTCACCATCAATCACGGCAACTGCACCTGTACCGCCCATAGCACCCATGGCAGCAGGTACGCCACCACAGCTCTCGCCCTGCAGGCAGACTTCGCCGACCGGCGCGATACGCGCCTCAATGGCTGCACGCTGCTCATCGGTAAGTTCTACGGCTTGCGCCGCCGCTATCAGACCCAATGACAGACCCAACATTACAATTCGCGTCAACACGATTAACCCTCCGTTTCGTGGGCGCGCATTATAGCCGCACGAGTACCTGCTTCAAAGCACGAACTGCAACTCACTGTGACGGCAAAAGTTCCGCTTCTGCTACCATTTGGCTCCGCAAGAGCGCTACTTCCATTCCATAAAGAGAATCCATAAATGCACTTATACACCTATGACTCCGCTCCCAACCCTCGCCGTCTGGGGCTGTTTCTGGCTTACAAAGGTATTGAGCTGCCGACTACCCAGATTGATATGCGCGAAAACAAGCATCGGGATGCAGAGTTTCTGGCCATCAACCCGCTGGGAACTCTCCCGGCACTGGTGACGGATGAAGGCGTGCTGCTCACAGAAGTCGTCGCTATCTGTGACTATTTGGAGTCCCTAAATCCCCAAAAGCCTCTCATGGGACGAACCGCGCTTGAACGCGCGCTGGTAATCAGCTGGGATCATCGTATTTTTGTTTCGATTTTCGAAGCTTTCGCAGAAATGTTACGCAACCGAAGTCCTGCATTTGAAAATAGGGCTCTTCCGGGACCCCTGGACGTAGAGCAAATACCCGAGCTAGAGACGCGCGGCCGTAAACGCTTTCGAGGTAGCCTGGAACTCTTCGATGCCGAATTGGGAGACAAGCCATTCCTTTGCGGCGACGTGATCACCTTTGCAGATCTCGATCTACTGGTGGGCGTCGAGACGGCCCGCTGGGTCAAGGAGTCGATACCCGAGGGCTGTGGCAACCTCGAGGCATGGCTAGAACGCAGCCGCGCTGCGCTGGCCTAAAACAGTAAAGCTACGCACCGCGGACTCGGCGCAGGCCTTGCACCTCAAAGCTATAGCGCTCCTGGCTGTGGCGTTATCGTCTCTGCTCATTGCCTGTAGCGGCGGAGGGCAGACCGCGGAACTGGCGAACTATCTCGAGCGTCTGGCGCGGCCACTGAATTTAACGGTCGGCCCGGTCCAAGTTCCCAGTGCGCCAGCGCCGCCCCGCGCTGAGTCGCTACGCATTGCATTAGAAGGGAGCAAGCTCGATGGTCTTGATTTTTTGCGTCTGCGCGGCTGCGCCCTGCAACAGACCGTTGCTCGCAGAAACAGCAGCCTTGGCCGAGTAGCTCCCCCGTCCCAACGCCTGCTTCTGGAGCTCGCATTTCTGCGAGACGCACCGAGCTGTGTCGACGTACTGCTGTCGGAGGATCGCACTGCTTTGGCGACGGTGATTCAAGAGAGCATCGCACTCAAGGAGTCTCAGCTTCCCGCGCTTATATTTAATGCCACCCTGGGTAACCGGGAATATCGTGACCTATGGCGGGCGAGAACGGCAGCCAAAGACTATCCAGCGCAAACCAGCAGCCAAGTCATTACCGCGCTGGAGCAATTGGCTAACGATGCACAGCGCTGGATGAGCGGTGACTATGAAGCCGATGATGTTCGTGTTGAGCTGGCGCTGTCCGAGATTGCCCGCGGCGACGGTGGCGAACTCCTCCATGCGCTGTCGCGACAGGCCGCGCATCTGACCGCCGCAAACGCGCTGATACAGCAAAGCCTCGCAGCGGGTCCGTTATGCACCGAAAACACCACTGCGTCGGCAGCGCCGATACTCCGCGCGGTCGTCAGTAAGTTTTTTATTCAGCAGGTCCAAGCGCGGGCGGCGGATATCAATCAGCGCTACTACACGCTCACAGCGCCCATAGCTGAGCTAGAATCTCTACTATCCGAAGACCTGCCCAAAGACTATCAGCTTTGGCAAAAGTCTCGGGATGCGAGCCTGGACATCGGAGTTCACTCAGCTTCGGGGCATGTCGCTCAGCTGCAGTCACTGCTCGGGGTTTGCTACGCTGAGTTTGCAAGCGATGACAATTAGCTTCACGAGCAAGCGCTGCCCCAAATTGATGCGCCCCGGCTAACCGCACAGACCGAGAAGAGCACCTATGAAAGATTTCATGCCGAGTACCGACATCCCAATAAGTACGCTGCGAGAGCGCATTGCACTGAGCAACGAATGGCATGCCCGCCCCCTGCTGGCGCTACCATCACCTCTGCGCTGCTCCCACGTGGTATGTCTCCGCGGCGAGGAAAATCTGGAGGAACGCAGACAACAGTTTGCTGATTTCTGTCAGGCTCAGGGTCAAAGTGGGCCCAGCAAAGACAGCCGCCACCATGCGGTCAAGGTAGGTAACTGTCTGCTCAAGTGGGAGGGCCACACCGAAGCAGACTCCTACACCTTACTGGTCAGCGGCAATGCAGAACCCCCGTTTGCAGCACCCGCTTTGTCGTTTTTGGACGCTGGCATGCGAGCACAGCTTCTGGAGCGGCTCTTTCTGGGGGTGCACATCGAAGTGATTTCCTGCGCAGAGAGTCCAGAAGACAAACGCCTTGAGCGAATACGCTCGCTCCTCGGTAGTAGAGAAGTCTACGGCGGCTCGGTGTCCGACGGAAAAGGTGAGATATGGTCCAGCTTTCGCCTTGATGACGAAGGCTTTTCCCGGGTCGTGATTATGGACTGCGCCCTCAGCGAGGCCCGCATGTCTCGCCACGTGCAGCGTATTCTCGAAGTAGAGACCTACCGCATGCTGGCGATGCTGGGACTGCCCGCAGCTCGGGATGTTATGGGCACTCTCGGCGAACTCGAGCCGGCGCTTGACGAGGTCATCGAGCAGATTGCTCATCGAGACGCTGATCCCGCACTGGAAAGGTCCCTGGAGCGCATCACGCGTATCGCGGCGAAAGTTGAGCACGTGGCCGCTGCTCACGCTTACCGGTTTGCCGCAGCCCGAGCCTATAACGGAATAGTGGAGCGGCGTCTGGCTGAGCTCTCCGAAGAACAGAAAGGCAGCGCACCGAGATACACCACCTTCCTGCAAAAAACCCTCATGCCCGCTATGCGGACCTGCGAAGCCGCCGAGCGGCGCACCCAGGAACTGGCACAGCGCGTAACCCGGGCAACGCAGTTGCTGGACTCCATGGTGGATATGGACCAGAAAAAACAAAACCAGGCGATACTCGAGAGCCTGGCAGAACGAGCCAACCTCCAGCTTCGACTGCAGCAATCCGTCGAGGGATTTTCGATCTTTGCCATCACCTATTACGCGGTGGGCTTGCTCGGTTATTTGTTTAAATCCGGCAAATCCCTGGGCATGCCGGTGAACCCCGATTTACTGACGGGAATCACAGCGCCGGCGGTTTTGCTCGTCGTTTGGCTGGCGGTAAGGAGTATCAAAAACCGGCTTAAGCGCTAGTGCGCTGGATCTACGCGAACCCTTACTTAGATCAGCACTGCAGGTACCAACCACACCGCAACAATCGTCAGCAGGCCCAGGGCTACCAAATTCATAATAAATCCGGCGCGCACCATATCCGGAATACGCAGTACGCCTGAAGAGTACACAATCGCATTGGGCGGGGTTGCGACGGGCAGCATAAACGCGCAACTCGCAGCCAGTGTCACGGGCACGCACAGCACCAGTGGATCAATGCCTGACTGCAGAGCGATCGCCGCCACTACCGGCAAAAATGTAGCGGCAGTAGCGAGATTACTGGTTAGCTCCGTGAGGAACACCACCAGTCCCGCCGAGGCCAGAACGATGACGATGAGGCCCATGGACCCCAATAGTGATAAGCCTTCGCCCAACCACAAAGCCAGCCCCGATCCCGATACCTGTGCCGCGAGGCTTAGGCCGCCGCCAAACAGAATCAGCACGCCCCAGGGAAGGCGGCTCACATCTGGCCAGCTCAGCAAAGGCCCCCCGCCGGGGCTGCCACTGGGAATGAGAAACAGCAGCAGCGCCGCTGCCATCACAATGCCACTGTCACTTAGGCCGCCAAGGCCAGGAAGTGCAGATAGCGCAGAGCGCGACATCCACATGAAAATTACACAGAGAAACAGCAGCCCCACGCGTTTCTCCGGTGCTGACATGACGCCAATGTCTCGTTGCATTTGAGTAATAAGACTCTGCGTCTCCTCGCTTGCAGGGATATTTATGCGGTAAACCACTGACGTCAGTATCCACCAACCCAGAGGCAACAAAGCCACTGACAAGGGAACCCCGATCATCATCCAATCCGCAAAGGCGATGCTGATGCCGTAGGTGTCCTCCAGAAACCCCGCCAAAAAAACATTTGGCGGTGTACCTACCAGCGTCGACAAGCCGCCGATAGTGGTTGAATACGCAAGTGCAAGCATCAGGGCAATCTGGAACTCCCGCACCTCAGACTCACTGTTGTGGGACGCCTGCTCGGCAATTAGCGCGCCCACGGACGCCGCGATGGGTAGCAGCATCATGGTCGTAGAGGTGTTGGTCATCCACATGGACAGCAAAGCACCCACCAACATAAATCCCAACATCAGGCGTTTTCCATCGGTGCCCGTTCGCGCAAGAATCCAGAGCGCAATGCGCCGGTGCAGGGACCACTTCTCTACTGCAATGGCAAGCATGAACGCACCGAGGAACAGGTAAATTATGGGATGCGCATAGCTTTCAGCTACCTCCCGCATAGGTGCGATACCCAGCAGATCAAAGGTCACCAGGGGCAAGAACGCGGTGACGGCTACCGGCACGACTTCCGTGGCCCACCAGATCGCCATCCAGATCGCTATGGCCGACACTTTCCATGCGGCATCGGGCATTGCAGTTTGCCCCGCCCCAAAGACCAGCATGCCTACGCAGATGGCAGGCCCCAAAAAAAGACCCACGCGTTGATAGAGGGCCAGGCTATGGCCCGTAGTCACTATTGATTCATTCATTGGGTCACTTTAACCGTGCTCGGACGCATTACCAAAAGAATCGTGCCTACGATCCATTAGGGCGCCTCATCGAAGTTGCTGAATCCTATAAACGCGTTTCGAAATTTGTGTGAAAATCAGCGCCAGAGGACAGAGTCCCAAACGGAGTGACCAATGACATCCCCCATTCTGGCTATAGACCATGTGACCATCAGCGTCGCCGATCTGGATAGGGAGACGGCTAACTACGCCGCACTCCTCGACATTCCGCCGGTGCAGCAAGTCAGCCAGGGCGGCAGGCATTCATCGATATTTCGCACCCCTAACGTCGCAGTTCATCTTGTAGCGTCAGAGCAAGCCAAGGGCCTGGAGGCAGTCTGCTTCGCGGTTGATAGTCTCTCGCGGCTCCATCGGCGCCTGGATCGGGTAGGCATTACGTCCATGGAGAATGCCTTAGACACGAAAAATTCCTCCGATACGCAGCCGCTGCGAAGAGCTGACGAGGCGGATACCAGAGGTATTCAGATAGCATTTTTGGAACAGCCAAAAGAATCCGCAACGACTGCTCCAGAACCGCCGGGAGGACTCGATCATATCGTCATCGCCTCTGCGCAATCCGAGGGCACCGCTTTTTTACTCGGCTCCCAACTGGGTTTAGATCTGCGCATGGATATGAGCCGTCAAGAGTGGAACGCTCGACTCATGTTCTTTCGCTGTGGGGACCTGATAGTGGAGGTCTTTGAACAGCTAAAGCAGGAGACCCCCGCGCAGCTAGGTGATCAGACCGAAAGCCGTGCTCTTGCTGACAGCTTCTACGGGCTAACCTGGCGGGTGGAGGACGCCGACGCAAGCCGCTCCCGCCTAAGTAACGCCGGTTTTAACGTATCGGACGTCCGCAAGGGACGAAAACCCGGGTCGCGAGTGCTGACTGTGAGAGATAAGACCGCGGGCGTTGCTACGCTACTCATTGAGCTTCCGAAGAGCTAAAAAAAGACAAAAAAAAGCCGGCAACTTGTGCCGGCATTTCTTCGATCGCTGGGCGTTTAGGCGTTCGCCTTACGCTCTTTCACTTCGGCAATCACCGTCTCTGCCACGTTTGCAGGACATGGCAGGTAGTGCGAGAACTCCATGGAGAACTGACCACGACCAGAGGTCATTGTGCGCAGCGTACCGATGTAGCCAAACATCTCTGAGAGAGGCACTTCAGCCTTTATACGAACACCTGTTGCACCGGCATCCTGATCCTTGATCATGCCACGACGACGGTTGAGGTCACCGATGACGTCACCTACGTGATCGTCTGGAGTGAACACATCAACCTTCATGATGGGCTCGATCAACTGAGCGCCGGCCTTGGGCATAGACTGACGGAACGCGCCGCGGGCCGCCAATTCAAAGGCGATCGCCGAGGAGTCAACGGCGTGGAAACCGCCGTCGTAAACTTCAACTTCGACGTCGAGTACCGGGAAGCCCGCTACCGTACCTTCGCCCATGAGGCTCTTGAAGCCTTTCTCAATCGCAGGGAAGAATTCCTTGGGAACGTTACCGCCCACGACAGATGTAGAGAACGCAAAACCTGAGCCAGGCTCGCCCGGACGGATGCGGTAATCGATCTTACCGAACTGGCCTGAACCACCAGACTGCTTCTTGTGCGTGTAGGAGTCGTCGATCTCCATGGTAATAGTCTCGCGGTACGCGACCTGCGGCTTACCAACATCAAGCTCAACAGCATAGGTTCGCTTGAGAATATCGACCTTCACATCCAGGTGCAGCTCGCCCATTCCCTTGAGAATGGTTTCACCAGAGTCTTCATCAGTCTCAACACGGAAAGAAGGATCCTCGGCGACCATCTTGCCGATAGCGATAGCCATCTTCTCGGCACCGGCCTTGTCCTTCGGCGCAACTGCGATAGAGATCACAGGCTCCGGGAACACCATCGCTTCCAGCGTACAAGGGTGCTTGGGATCACACAGCGTGTGACCTGTCTGAACGTTCTTCATACCCACGATGGCGATAATGTCGCCAGCTTGCGCTCGCTCCAGTTCGTTTCGATCGTTGGCATGCATCTCAACCATACGGCCGATACGCTCGGTTTTGCCGGTAAAAGAGTTGAGGATCGTGTCGCCACGATTCAGAACACCAGAGTACAGGCGTACGAAGGTAAGGGCGCCAAAACGGTCATCCATAATCTTAAAGGCCAGTGCGCGCAGAGGCTCTTCGGTCGAGACCAGGGCCTTCTCTCCTGTGGCGTCACCCAGCTCGTCGGTAAGATCTTGCGGATCGACTTCTGTTGGGTCGGGCAGGTAGTCGACAACCGCATCCAGAATCAACTGAACACCCTTATCCTTGAACGCCGAGCCACAATAAGTTGGGAAGAAGTCCAGCTTGCGGGTACCGCTGCGGATGCAACGCTTAATATCGTCCATAGAAGGCTCATTGCCCTCCAGGTACGCTTCCATAAGATCATCGTCCTGCTCTACCGCAGTCTCGATAAGCTTTTCGCGCCACTCTTCCACTTCGTCGACCATATCTTCGGGGACGTCAGTGATATCGAACTTCTCTGGATTGCCCGGATCCGGCCAAACGTGCGCCTTGCGAGTCAGGAGGTCGACAACACCGATAAAGTCATCTTCGCGACCAATAGGCAGGACCATAACCAGTGGGTTTGCACCCAGCACGTTCTCTACCTGATCAACAACACGCAGAAAGTCTGCGCCAATACGATCAAGCTTGTTCACAAAAATGATACGCGCGACTTCTGACTCATTGGCATAACGCCAGTTTGTCTCTGACTGGGGCTCTACGCCGCCAGAACCACAAAATACGCCCACGCCACCATCGAGTACTTTTAATGAACGGTAAACTTCGACGGTGAAGTCAACGTGTCCCGGAGTATCAATGATGTTCAGACGATGGTCTTTCCAGAAACAGGTCGTCGCAGCGGACTGAATCGTAATACCCCGCTCCTGCTCCTGTTCCATGAAATCCGTCGTGGCGGCACCGTCGTGCACTTCACCGGTCTTGTGAATTTTACCGGTGAGCTTAAGAATACGCTCGGTGGTCGTGGTTTTGCCGGCATCTACGTGCGCGAAAATGCCGATATTTCTGTAAAGCGATAAGTCAGCCATGATGGTTCTCAAGGGTTTAAATTTGGGGGGCAAAAATTAGCTGGCGAAGGGTACAGGAAAACGGCCCGCATTGGGAGAGCCAATAGGCGGGTATTTAGGCAGGCAAATCTGGGGGCCGACAGACGATACCAATGCACTTTCGCCCCCGGTATCTCAGGCATCCCCAGACCGTGAACCGAGTGGTTCCAAACATGTACACTTCGAGCGTGCGCACTCAAACCCACACAAATATTCCTGAACCCCCGGCATGGAAAGATGTGACCCGCGCCGAATTCGAGGCGGAGGTTGTGCCCCTTTATAAACCGGCGGTGTTTCGGGGACTGGTGCGTGACTGGCCTGCCGTTAGCTGTAACAGGGAGTCGCCAGCCGCGCTGCTGGATTACCTGGTGGCGCGTGATAGCGGAAAGCCCGTCTATACCATCGTCGGCGACCCGAGAATAAGTGGACGCTTTTTTTACGATGAACAATTTCGGGGCGTCAACTTTGGCAACGTGGCTTCTGGTTTGCGTTCCACCGTGGAGCACCTCCTTCGCGCATGCGATTTGTCGGCCCCGCCGGCAATTGCCGTTCAAGCAGCCGACGTCGAGGAGACACTGCCGGGCTTCACGCAGGAGAACACCCTAGAGCTATTAGATCATGAGACTAAGCCCACCTTTTGGCTGGGCAACCGTGCGGTTGTAGCGCCGCATTTTGACGTCAAAGACAATATCGCCTGCGTTGTGAGCGGTCGTCGTCGATTTACGCTCTTTCCACCAGAGCAAATCCATAATTTATATCTGGGCCCCATTCTCGGTGCGCCGGGAGGTGTGCCCATCAGTACGGTCGATATTCGTGCTCCGGACCTAGACCGCTTTCCACGCTATGCCGAGGCGCTTGATAGCGCTATGCAAGTGGTGCTGGAGCCTGGCGATGCGATCTATATTCCCGCTCCCTGGTGGCACGCCGTCGAATCATTGGAAAACATTAACTTACTAGTGAACTACTGGTTCTCCGGGGTACCCGCAAGCGGGGTCTCACCAAAAGACAGTTTGCTTCACAGTATTATGGGACTTCGCGGCCTGCCCGACGCACAACGCAGTGCATGGGGGCATTTCTTCAATTACTATCTCTTTGATGATCGCGATGTCACCGAGCACTGGCCGCCGGGAGTTCATGACGTTGTGTCAGGTATGAGTCAGGAACAAAAAACATCTCTGATGGCTTTTTTACGCGACTCACTTAAGAGCTGAAATTTCGCGATATTGGGAGTCAGAAATGAACTGGTTTAAGCGGAGCAACAAAAAAGACAGCCCCGCGCCCTCCACAAAATCGAGTGTAGAGATCCCGAGTCCTGCCGCAACAATTGCCGTAGAAGCTCCCAGCGCCGACGAGCAGGCCCTGAATGCTTTGGCGGACAGAAAAACCCCGGACAGCCTCGCAGATCTCTTCCTGGTCATGGAAGAGCATCTTAATGAGCTGGAACTCGAGGACATTCAGCAACTGGTCGAGAACCTCCGACAGCCACCTCCTTTAGTGGATCGCCTGACCAGTGGCCTTGATGATCCGGAGGAACTTCGAGAAGCTATCCTCTCAAGCCCCACACTCTCCGCTGACGTACTTCGGGTAGTCAACTCCGCCGCCTTCGCCCTAAGTAGCCCAATATCCAGCATTGAGCACGCCGTCGCTTACCTTGGCACCACTATGGTGCGAGGCCTGGTCTTACAGAGCACCGTTGGGCAAGTCATGAAGTTTGAAACCGACGTGCAAAAAGCGGCTTACATGCGTATCTGGCGCTCAAGCTACGTAGCCAGTGCTACGGCCCAGGCCTACGCCACCGCTCTGGGTCTGGAGCACCCATCGGTGCACGCCACACGAGCCCTATTGGTGAACATTGGTGATCTTGCGCTGATTTCCGCACGTCCGGACCTGTCGGTGATCTACGCCCCCAAAACCGGCCTTCTGGGTCGCGTCGAAACCCAGCAACGCGATGTGATGGCGAACTCTGCGGTGCTCAGTTCAATGCTGGTGCGACAGTGGGGCCTTCCCGATGACCTCTGCGACGCGCTGCGTCACTCACTGACGCCACTGACTTGGGCGCCCGCTGACAATGAACGGGAGACAAAGAACCAGCGTGAGGACCTCATCCTTTACATTGCCTGTCGCGTTGGTGATGAAGTTGCTTATGGCGGACTCAAAGACCTTGAGGACTTTAACCTCCTTGCTCAGGATACTCCGGACTTCTTTTACCTTCCCGACTATCTGCGCCGCCTTGAACTCGGCGGACTCTTGCACGTCCTGTCCGATCGCACTCACGGCCGTCGTGTGCAGCAAATCGTCGACAACTTTAGTGGCTAGCTTCGGGCCCGAAGAGTAGTTAGCGCCAGCGCTGCCTAAACCACCTGTTTCAACCCTTTACCCCTGAATCGCCCAAAGCCGGGGGTCCGGCTTTCCCGCGCGCACATATACATACATCGAAATTTATATTAGTGTATTTGTATAATTTAATACTAAAAGAGCATCCCTCATGTCCAAGCTGTCGCGAGTTCTCATCACCCTCTTTGTTTGCATTGCGCCCATAGCCTCTGCCGACGACCCTCTTCGTCCTTACCAACTTATAGAGTCGATGCAAGGACCGCTCAGCGAAGCCGTCGAAACTACCCGCGCGGTACTGGAAACGAGCGACTTTGAAGTCGTAGGAGAGTACAGCCCATACCCGGGAGCGACTGTCATCGCCATCACCCATCCCGCGCTTCTTGAAGCCGCGTCTTCGCGGGAATTTGGCGGTTACGCTGCCGTGCTCAGAGTTGGAATGACTCAGGTCGATGACATTGTGCAGCGCAGCTACGCCACTCCTGCATACTGGGGAACAGCGCTGCAAGTGGGGTCTCTTGATACGGTGAGTGCAGCTCTGCGTGAGTTGCTCGGTGACAGCGAGGCATTTGGTTCAAAGAAAGGGCTCTCCGAGAAAAAGCTTTCCTCCTATCGTTACATGATGATGATGCCCAAGTTCAAAGATCACGACCAACTGGGCAGCTTTCCCAGTCACGAGGCTGCATTAGTCGCCATTCGACAGAACCTGGCAAACAATAAGGACAAACTGACCGCTGTGTTTGAGGTCGCGATTCCCAACCGCGAAGAAGTCCTCTTCGGCGTGGGTATTGGCAGTGGCGACGGCAACGATAGGGACGTCATGGCAACGACGGACACCGACGTTCTCAGGCATACAGCCCACCTACCCTATGCGCTGCTTGTATCCGGCAGCGATGTTTATGCGCTGGCTGGAAAATTTCGTATCGCCCTGGCCTTCCCTGATTTGGGTATGGGCACATTCATGAAGATTTCAGGAGCGCCCGGCGCGATTCGAGACAGCCTTGGTAGTCTCACAGCCGCCGAAGTACCCGACTGATCTCAACCAGTTTTAGTGCATCAACTGGGCTCGGTAGCCCTAAACAATTATCCGCTCTCGCTCTTCCTCAAGCAGCTTTAGGAAATCTTCGAAGGGAATGGGGCGAGAATAAAGATAGCCCTGAAAGCGCAGACAGTTCGCGCTAATGAGGAAGTCCCTGACGGCCTGTGTTTCGACACCCTCAGCAATCACCTCCAGCTCAAGGGTGCGGGCCATAGAGACAATCGCTCGAACAATGCTCGCATCTCCCGAGTCCGTGAGTACGTCGCGAACAAAGGACTGGTCGATCTTTAACTTATCCAGAGGCAATGACTTCAGGTAGCGCAGGGATGAGTACCCCGTTCCAAAGTCATCAATAGAGAAACGCACCCCGCTCGTGCGCAAGGACAGCCTCTTGGAGATCGTATCGTCCACGTCTTCGATTAAGAGACCTTCGGTTAGCTCGAGTTCGATAAGCCCTCGGGTTAACTGGTGATTATCGATGGCCTGCAGCACTTTTTCGGAAAAACTCTTTTAGCTGAACTGTCGCGGGCTTACATTTATGGCCAGGGAAAACTCTCGATCACGAAGTTCATTCTGAAGACGGGCACCGATACGGCAGGCACTCTCAAGGACCCAATCACCTAATTGATAGATAAGCCCGGAGTCTTCTGCGACCGGGATAAACACATCCGGCGGCACGAACGTGCCGTTGTGATTCCACCGGAGTAATAACTCAGCACCACAAATCACCTCTTGATCTGTGTACTGAGGTTGCAAATACAGCTCAAGACCCTCGTTGGCATCCAAAGCACCGCGCAACTCTCGCTCCATATCCATGCGCTCGGCCAGTGAGGCCTGCATTTCCGGCACGAAGAAACGCAGGGTGTTTCTACCGTCGTCCTTCGCGCGATACATCGCGGTGTCAGCGTGTTTCAACAGGTCATCAACATCATTGGTGTCATCAGGTAAAAGACTGACACCAATACTCACGGTGATATGTACCTGGTGCCCCTGAACGTCGATGGGGGCTTCGATGGCACGCCGCAGGGCCTCACCCCGACGACGAACTATGGACACCACATGTTCAGTGCCACCTTCAATATCAGCGAGTAAGGCGACGAACTCATCCCCACCCAGACGCGCCGCAGTGTCAGCATCGCGCAGGAAATTGCTTAAGCGCCGACCCACCTCCACAAGCAGCTGATCACCCGCACTGTGACCCAGGGAATCATTCACCCGTTTAAAGAAATCCAGATCGAGAAAAAGCAGCGCTGCCTGGGTATTGCTGCGTCGCGCTCTGGCGAGCGCCTGGCCAAGACGATCTTGCAGCAAGCGACGGTTCGGCAAACCGGTGAGGTCATCAAAAAGTGCCGGTCGCTGAATAGTTTCCTCTGCCTGTGAGCGAAGATAGGTCATCTCCAGGCCGCCAATAACTGTCAGATTCACTCGCCTGGCAAAGGCCGTCATCATAATGAGGTAGAGCACAGCCATGAATGCCATGGCCTGATTTTCGGAGGACCCTTCTACCAATAAACGCACGATGAACGGCAAGAGAGAAGTCGCTAGAAAGGCAGCACTTGCCTCAATAAAGGCTGACAGACTGACAATAATCCCCGCGCACATACCCGCAATGACGAAGGCCAGCAGCGATTGATTCAGCATGTTTTGGGGGTCATACAACAGAAAGCCCGCCGCGCCCCAGGCCAGTCCTGACAGCAGTACACCCAGCATCATTTCTCGATACCAGCGCGTTGAGGAACGTTCTCGCTCCGCTACAGAGCTTTTCCGGTATCGAAGCGTGCAGCTTATTCGATAAACGGCAATGGTAAGAGTGACGACACACCAACTCAGCACTGAGATGCTGTTCTCCGGCGTCCAAAGCAGGTAACCCAACAAAAGGTATTCAGAACCACCGCGAATACCGAGACGGACAGGCTCTCGTAGAAGATATTCAAGCGCTCGAGGAACACTCGATGCCGCAATTCGTCTGGGGCCAAGTCTGTTTCTGTCACGCGCACCACTGTCTCTGCTTATCGTGTTGTCGGACTTGAAGGACACTCTTTTACTGAATACGTTGTTCGCTATACAGTGACAGACAAGCCATACGGGTACCGCATACCCTGAACTCTACACGCTGAAGCGCAGGATTACTCCTATGAATGTTTTGCAACGCTGGCATGACATGGTGCTCAACCAGAACCATAAGGGCTTAGCCGATCTACTGACGGAGGACTGCGTTTTCTTGTCACCGGTAGTACACACTCCGCAGAGGGGGCGCGACATCACTGTGCTCTACTTAACCGGCGCAATGAATGTGTTTAACGAGAGCTTTCACTACACCAAAGAGCTCGTCAGCGACGCCCACGCAGTACTGGAATTTGAATGTACGGTGGATGGCATACTCATCAACGGCGTAGACATTATTAGCTTTGCCGAAGATGGTCGTATCTGTGAATTTCGCGTGATGGTTCGGCCACTGCAAGCCATGCAAATGCTGCATGGAAAAATGGCCGAAATGCTAGGTCAGCTCAAGTCTGCGTCAGCTTAGAGCAACAGAAAGTTAGTCGACCTGCGCTTGTTCAATCACGGGCTTTGTTGGCGAAAATAGACTGCGGTTTTTTCTTCGCCAAACAGCGTATCGAGAACATAGCGGTAGCCGAGCTTTTCCGCCACTTTCACTGATCGCGGATTGTCTGCAGAAATAATGCAGAAACTCCGCCCGTGCAGAGTCTGTTGATCAAGCCAGGCGCAGGCGGCCTGCATGCCCTCTGTTGCGTAGCCTTTACCGGCGGCGTCCGGGTGAAGTGCCCAACCGGCTTCCGGGTAATGCCCATCAAAACCCACAAGGCCCCGTTTAAAATCAGCAAAGCCCAATTGGCCGATGTACTTCCCCGTCGCCCGCTCCTCTACCGCCCAGTAGCCGTAGCCCAGCATGTCCCAAAGCCCTCCGTAGCGGAGTAGGCGCATCCAAACGTCCTGAGAACTCAGCGGGGACCCGGTAATAAAGTTATAGACCTCGGGATGCTGCCAGATAGATGTTGCCGCAGGATGGTCACTTTCAACATGCCCACGCAAATAGAGACGATCGGTGTATAACTGAGGCACAGTCGACAATTCCTGTCTCCTATTCAATAAAAATCCGCGCTATTATCCGCGTCAACCGACCAGAGACAATGCTCTCCCATGGTGCTTGACCCTTATTTTACGTTTCTCATGAGCACTGTGCTCATTTGCGCATTGCTGGCGATCGCGAGCGTTATGCTGGCCGTAGGTAGCGCGAGCTTTGTTGCTGCCAGGGTATTTGCCGTTGCTTTTGGTGCCACTGCGATAACCTGGTTGTTGGCAGCTTTTCTTCCCCAAGACAATGCAGAAGCAGACCTCAGTCTACTGCTACTTAATGGTATTGGCGCTGTAGGTATCCTGGCTCTGTGGTGGGGCCTATGCTTGCGCGCGGGCTACGATGTCAATCGCTGGTTCATGGCAGGCCTCTTCGCGCTGTGGATAGTGCCCGTATTGGGTGTTCTTCTACTGGGCTTCCATCGCGGGGCGCATGTGCCCTTTGCCGCTGCATCTATCACCGTAGGCGCCGTGTTCAGCGCCTGGCGCATCTACCATAAGCGCGGGCAGAAAAATGCTGGCGACTATGCGCTGATCGTCTGGATTGCGCTTATTCTGCCGATCTCCGTTGCCAGCATGTTGGTCGGTATGAGCAGTGCCAGGAGTGACCCCAACGCGATCTGGGTTTTTTATCTGAGCTTTTTGCCCACCGCTTTCGCCGGTATTGGCCTTTTCGCTCTGGTCAGCGTGGCCCTTGACGCTCTGCGCGATTCCAATCAGCTGGCACGCACCGATGGATTAACCGGGATACTCAATCGACGGGCCTTCGATGCTGAACTGGCGATTGCTGTTGCACGATCTGAACGCTACCAGCGAGAACTCTCCCTTGTCGTCCTGGACATAGACGAATTCAAGGCGCTCAACGATAACTACGGGCATCCCGTAGGCGATGCCGTGCTGCGTTCTGCTGCGCGGGTGATGACCGAAACCGCCCGGCGTATTGATGTCGTCGCCGGCACGGGCGGTGAGGAGTTTGCAGTTATTCTCCCGGACACACCCGCTTCTGCAGCGCTGCGCCTCGCTGAACGCCTGCGTCAGGCGATTGGAAACTCAGGAGCCGATAGTGTTCCAATTTCGGCGAGTTTTGGGGTGGCGAGTGTGCAGGACACCGGGCATGACACAAAATCCTTACTTGAATCTGCGGATCATGGCCTCTATGCGGCAAAAAGCGCAGGGCATAACTGTGTGCGCTATGCTCAGCAAACCGACATCGAACCCGCCGAGCTTATTGGTCTGGTGTAGAAGAACGACGGTCTGCGAGATTCGCCTTTAGCTCCACTCGCAGCCCTTCCGCAAGCTCCGTAAATATCCTGAAGCTGTCATCGGCAGCCAGTCGCTCATTAATCAGCCCCGTAAAAGCGTCGTCTTCAATCTGCTCGAGCTCAGTCAACATCTGCCGGGGATCCTCGAATCCAGCGCCGCGGCGCAGATTCAATACGCGAAGATAAAACCCGTCTATGCGATCTTTACGTCGTCGGGCTCGCCAGCGGCCAAAGGCTAAGGCGCCGGTGAAGAGCAGCACCACCAGGTAAACCAGAAAGTTCAGTGACTCTGCGTAGCGTTCCAGGAAACCTGGCTCATCGCGCTCGAAGTACTGCCGTGCGCCGCGGTGCAAAGGATAGGTAAGATCCCTCGCGTTAAAGTCACTCCCCATCCAGCGGAAAAGTGTAGGTTCCACAGCAGCGAAGCGTTGTTTCTGCTCCATCAGCACCCGAGTGAGCTGATAAATGGCTGTCTCGTCGGCGGATTTGTGCGCTACCAGCACCATGTCAACCGCCAGCGCATCGATACCCACCTCATTACCTGGCAGCGAGTAAGTCAGTGCTGGAATCCGTGTCGAGCTCAACTGCGGGACGAGGAAACTGATGCCATCGATATAAAACTCTGCACCGGCAGCATCAAACCTTGATAGGGGCACGAGCGTAAATCCATCGGGAAACCAGGCCGTGTTACGGGGGTTAATGGGACCGACGTAAAACAGGACGTCCGGGGCGCCTGCATCGCCAGGCTCCCAGAGTTCATAGCGCTCGGGAAGCTCTTCCGCTCGCTCAAAGAGAAGGCGAAGCACGATGCGGGCTGTATGCGAGTTATCTACTATCTGTAAGCTGAGCGTTTTACCCGAAGCATCGAACTCGTCTATACGCAGGTCTTTGCGCACAGCCAGGTGCACTACGCTTTGATAAAGGGGCAAGATACTGCGCAATCCCGCCTCGAAGCCACGGGTATTCTCCACAATCGCTAACTGTGCAGAACCATCAAGAAGCGACTCTACGGGATCATCTCCCTTAACGTCACTCGAATCAGGCTGCAGGCTAACCCCGCTCTCTTCCGTAGCAATGGCGGATAGAGCCGCGAAATTCAGCTGCTGGCTGTCCGGTGGATGCAAGCGGAGCACCGTTGCCGACACTGCGATAGACGACAGCATGCACAAGAGCAATGCTGTGATAGGTCGCCATTGTTTTGAGAAACTGCTCACTGTGGCAAGGCCTGCTTCTTGGCGCTAAATCTCGGCCGCCATACTGCGAGAACTACATTGGCGATGGCAACCCCGAGGATAACCAGTGTGGATTTCCACTCCGAAACCGCGGTTAAACCCAATAGAGCCGGATCAAGTTCTCCGGCTAAAGCCTGTGCTGCCCGTGCGGCCTCTCGCGTGGCAGGGCCCTGCACCGCAATTAGTGTGCCTTCAAAAACAGAGACTCCCAAGGCTAACTTCATCCATGCCCAGCCCTGACTGTGGAAGGCGTCTGTCCAGGCCATAGAAAGCAGTCCGCTTACCAAAACGATGGCCAGCGAAGGAAACAAAATCCACTGTGAGATTAAACCCATTTGTCCACGAGCCGTTGCATAGGCAAGTAGCGAATCTACGGGGGGCATGTTTTGTAACATCAGCAGTTGCACAACCAGCGCCCCGGTGAGCCCAATACCGCCGATGGTATGTAAAAATTTCAGTGCTTTACGCATAGCCGCGAACCGTCAAACCTTCAGAGTGCATCATAGCCAGCACATTTATGGATCACCAAGTGATGGACTGGCGGCCCTAAAGCCAATCATGGCTCAAAGTGTATCCTCAACTGTGTAAGTAGTGTCGCCAGAATATTCCCGTGGCAACACTGCGATAGGGACGATAACGCTCCCCCAAGCTCTCCAGCCAGCCCGGGTCAGGCTTTTCCGAAATCTGTTTGACCGCGACGGCCGCCTTGACCAAAGCCAGGTCACCAACGGGCCATAAGTCGGGCCTGCGCAGTGCCAGCATAAGATAAACATCGGCGGTCCAGTTACCAATACCCGTCACCGCCGTGAGTAATTCACGAACCTCTGCATCGTCTCTGCGACCCAGAGTTTGAATGGGCAAATCCCCTGCAATTATCGCCTCGGCTACTAATCGGGTATAGCGAATTTTCTGACGACTGACGCCCGCTGACCTCAGCGCGACATCAGACAGGGCAAGATAGTTTTCTTCTCTGAACTCAGGGAGTAACAAGGAGACTTTATCAAAAGTGGCCTTGGCGGAAGCCAGCGACACCTGCTGTTCAAAAATTATGTAAACCAGCGTCGCAAAACCGGTCGGGCGAGAAAGGAGTTTCGGCGCGCCGTGACGATGAACGATCTGTGCAAGATCCGCATCGTCAAGAATAAGTTTCTCAACTGCCTCGGCATAGCTGCGCTGGGTCAGTCGCAGCATGGTTTGACTGAGCGCAAAGCTAGTTCCCGTTGTTTACAAACTTCCAGTGCGGGCGCAGCCTAATTCGCACCCTCTGCCAAAAACTCGTCGCGAAGTAATCTCTTAAGGATCTTGCCACTGGGATTTCGGGGAATACTGTCTACAAATCGCACTGCGGTGGGCTGTTTAAATCGCGCCAACTTGCCCTGGCAAAAAGCCATCACCGAGCTTTCTTCCAGAGCAGCATTTCCGGGGACAATAATTGCGAGGGGGCTTTCCCCCCACTTTTCGCTGGGCAAACCGATCACCGCTGCGTCCGCAACATCATCGTGCTGCATGAGGACATTCTCGATTTCAGCGGGATAGACGTTTTCGCCACCGGAAATAATCATGTCCTTCTTGCGATCGCAAATCGTGACAAAACCTTCCGCATCCATGGTGGCGATGTCGCCGGTATGCAGCCAGCCGTCACGCAGCGTTTCCGCGGTGGCATCCGGACGATTCCAGTATTCCTTCATGATGTGACGAGCGCGAAGCAGAATCTCGCCCGTTTCACCCGCCGCTACTGTATCGCCATGCCCATCAACAACTTTTGCCTCGGTATGAAAAAACGCGCGTCCCGCAGAACCCACACGACTCAGGGAGTCTTCGCCGACGATCAAACAGCCGGGGCCGCCACTCTCGGTTAAGCCATACACCTGATGAATCTCTATACCCAGGTCTGTGAACGCGTTGATAGTCGCTACGGGCACCGGCGCAGCGCCACAAATAATATTTCTTACGCTGGAGTGGTCGTACTTTTCTCGCCCGGGTACCTGCAGCATAAAGTTCAGCATGGCGGGAACCGCGAGACTGGTATCAATGCGCTCGGACTCAAACAACTGCCAGACTTTCAGGGGATCAAAGTCACGCAATATGACCATGGTGTTTCCGCGGTAAACCGCGCCGATCATGGGAGTGAGAGCGCCTACGTGGAAAAGCGGTAGTAACAATAGGTAGCGATCCGTACCGCGAAGATCACCCGTATTAACCACGCTAATAATGGCCCAAAATACGGTTTCATGGGTATGCACCACTCCCTTTGGCAGCCCTGTGGTACCCGAGGTGTACATGATAAAGAGGTTGTTCTCAGCCACCGCTAGCTCTGCAGGCTCGTCAACCGGCTGCTGCGCCAGCAAGCGCTCGTAGTGCCTGGCAAAATCCGGAGCCTCGGAACCAATGGCAACCCAGTGCTCAACATCGCTACCTACCACGCCCCTGGAATGCAGATCTTCTGCTAGCCCCACAAAGTCCGTATCAAAAATTAGCGCCTTAGCGCCGCCGTCTTTGAGAATAAACGCCAGCTCATCGGCCGTGAGGCGCCAATTCAAAGGCATGATTACCAGTCCGACTTTTGCGGGCCCAAAAAAACTCTCGATAAACTGATGCCCGTTATAGGCAAGCACAGCAACCCGGTCGCCAGGCTCCAGCCCCATGCCAGTCAGGGCATGACACAGTTGATTGGCCCGCGCGTTCTCTTCCTGAAAACTGACACGGCGCTCCGCCTTCACGTCGTAGAGCATTTCCTGTTGCGGATTCAATCTCGCCCGGGTTGCGAGAAACTGACCGATGTTCATATCCGAATTCATAGCGCCTATCCGTTGTTTTTAATTTTGACGGGGTTCGGGGACAAGCGTAGACCAGACTTACACACTTGGAAACACAAGCTTCCGCATTTTAGTCAGCAACGTCGCGTGATATTGTGTGGCCACTTTGTAGTTTCCGCACTTCTAACAATCAGAGCCCCCTATCATGACAAGAACTTTCCTAGCGATTTTTGTCGTTTTGGCCATCGCCGGCTGCAGCTCCAACCCCCCAGTGATTGATTACGACAGCAGCATCGACTTCTCCGGCTATAGAACCTATGCCTTTATCAGCGATCATCCCTTGATGCGCGCCGAGGGCGCACCTCCTATCTCTCCTCTTCTTGAGGGTCGCTTAATGCGTATTACTGAGGACAGCCTGAATGCCAAAGGGTTTCGGATAGTCGCTAATCCTGAAGAGGCCGACTTTGCCATCGGCTATACCTCAGGATCTCGCGATAAAATCAAAGTGAACAGCTATCCCGAACCCTACAGACCTTACTATGGTGGCTGGGGCTGGGGCGGCTCCTATTACGGGGGCGCTTACGGCGGTGGGTCCAATGTTGACGTTCAGCAATATACCGAAGGCACACTGGCTATCGATATTTATGATGTCACCGAGCACAAACCCGCGTGGCACGGGGTCGCCACAAAGCGCATCACTGATGACATGCGTCGCAATCCTGGCGAAGCACTCACGGAAATTGTGAATGAAATACTCGCGGGATTCCCCCCGGGCTCAATGGCTCAGTAGACCACTATCGAGGCCGACCCAATCATCGGATGCTTTCTGGTGAGCGTGGCGGCCGCTTTTCGTTTTGAGCCCTTTGCAGCGCCACTCTGGCTAGGGCCATACGCTGCTCTCTCGGCAACTCTTTAGAGACGGTCACCAAATTCTTGTGCATCAGGGCCTGATACTTTGCGCTGACTTCGCGGGACTGCTGTAAGGCCAGCTCCAAGGCCTGAGGATCGTAATCCTCGGCAGAAACTGCTTTACGAACCGCGAGCTGCGCCTTTCGCATATCTTCACGCAAGGGGCGCACCTCTTCCTGCTGCCCTCGCATCTGCCCCCGAATCCTTCGTTGGGTTTCTGGTGAAATGTGTTCTGTCATCCAGGCCATGGGCGGCGCCCCTCGGGGCGAACCGCGCATTTTCCCGATCACAAATCCAGCGATGAGCAGGTTCACAGCCAGAGAAATCAGCAAAGCGACCAGTATCATGTTGTTTCTATTCATACCAACTCTCTTCCGTCGCGGACAGCAGCAAGTTCCGTTCCTGTAGCTCCCAGTCGGTTGCCGAAGCCATATCCTGAGACTCCAAACCAATCGCCAAGCCCAGTACCAGGGGCAAGGTTGCTGCCACGACAGGACGCCACCACAACTGGGGCACATCGGGTAACAACCATTGCAAAAATCTGTCTGCAAAAGATCTGGGTAATGCCGCAAAAATTCGCTGCTCCATATCCGCGGTAGCAGGCACGTAGTTATCCAGCATCACGTCAAGCTCTCGCGCCGTAAAGAGTTGACTGCGCAACTCGGGAAAGGCCTCCAAGCAGGCCCGCATCCCCTCACGCTGATCCTCAGGCCAGCGCTCTTCACGGCTGCCATAAATATCCAACAGTTCCTGAAGTCGTTCAGGGGTCATCATGAGTTAGCAGCTCCTCTCTCAAGCGACGGCGTGCTCTGGCCAATAGAGATTCCAGCGCATCCACCGATACATCCAAAATGTTTGCCGCATCCCGGTTGGACAATCCCTGGTAGTGACACATCAACAGCGCACCGCGCTGACGTTCCGGAAGCCGCTGGAGCGCGCTGCGCACCCGATCGGCCTTTTCTTTGGTCTCCAGATCGGAATCGGGACCCGATTCTTGCTGCTCCAGCTGCGAATCATCGTCCGTAAACGACATCCGCGCATTACGCCTAAAGCTGTCCACACATAAATTATGAGCAATATTGTGCAGCCAGGTCGTGAGCCGTGCGCTCGCACTGTTGAAGCTGCCCGCGCGCGTCCATAAACGAACGAAGGCTTCCTGGACAATGTCGTCTGCTGCGCTGGTATCAGACAGCATTCGTCTGGCGTAACGAGCAAGGGGCTGCTGATGCGCCTCGACCAGCACACTGAACGCCGCCCGATCACCTTTGGCGACGCGCGCCACAAGCAGTGCCTCTTGCTCCCGATTCATGCAAGCCTGAACTCAGCGATCAGTCCTGGGACTGGCTACGCTCCCCATCACCCTGGCGATGCCGTCGTCCGCCACGCTTGTCATGCATGCTCTTCGCTTCGGCTTCACTCACGAACCCATCACCATCACTATCCAATCGCTGAAAGGCGTGATCCTGCGCTTCCCCACGGCTGACTACGCCGTTGCCGTCCGTATCCATTTGATCGAACATTTGCGGAAGCTGCTTTCGCATGTTCTTGTGACGTTCGTCAGAGGTATCCAGAGCTGACAGCATTTCGTCGCGAGTAATTTCTCCATCACCATCGACATCCGCCCGCTTGAAGATTCTTGGCCCGCCGCGATCACCCCGGGGCTGAAACTCTTCCCGACTGACTTGCCCATCGCCGTCGGCGTCCAGCTTCAGCATGCCGCCCTCAGCTTGAGCCATGGCCGTAATTGACGACAGTAGCGTCACGGTACCTGTCCAAAAAAGCAGTTTTTTCTTCATCTTGCTACTCCAAATCGTTGAGAGTGTTGACTGTCACTCAGTCATACGCGGCTTCAACAAAAACCCGTCGCGATGCGGAGGGTTCATTTACGACTTGAGATTCCCGTCTCTCGGGTCTAACGTAGGGGCAGGAGACACACAATTAAGTGCGCAGTTACCAGTACTGCGGCTAATCTCCTCGCTTACAGAAATCGTTAACGTGTCGGCTATGAATATAGACAATCAGTCTCACAAAGCGTCGCCCCTTTCGTTCCTTGAGATCGCCTGCTATCTCACAGGGGCGGTGCTACTGGCGTTGGTTGCCACGGTATTCCTGCGTAGTGAAGTGAGAGCTGCCCAGTCGCTCGAGGCCATTCCCGACATGCAGCTTTGGTCCGACATTCGCAAAGAGGCTTATCTTCGGGCTATCGACGCGGAAGACGCCCCAGTATTAGCCGTCCTTCGAGCACCCACACTGGGCTTGACTGTTCCTGTATACAACAGCGCCAGCGACCTGAACATGGATCGCGGGGCTGGCGTCATAGACGGCATGGCCTACCCTCATGAACCGGGACATATCGGCATAGCGGGACATCGCGATGGGTATTTTCGAATACTTAAGGATGTCGCTGTCGGCGATACTCTGGTTCTGGATACTCTCAATGGGGAACGACATTTTGTTGTAGAGGACTTGCGTGTTATCGAGCCCGACGAGCTGGAGTATCTTCAAGAGACGCAGGACCCTCGCCTTACCATTGTTACCTGTTACCCGTTCTATTACGCGGGAAATGCCCCTCAGCGATTCCTCGTCCGCGCCGCACCGGTGCTGGCACCCTCGACCGCTGGGCAGTCTTCCTGATAGGAGCTACATTATGAAAAAACATGTTATCGGCGCAGCCATCGCCCTCGCACTCAGCGGTCAGGTGTTAGCACAGGCTCCAGCCCCCACTTGTGACGACCTTGTGTGGTCAGCCCAAGTGCTGGCGGAAAATCCTGATATGGCACTGTCCTGCCAAGGGGTCTACGCCCGCAATGATGAGCTCTACGCCAAAGTCACCATTGAGCTAACACGCGTGCGAGGCAACCGACTAACCTTCCGCCCTAAGCACACAGACGGCTCTAAGGGAGCGCAACGCAGCATTACCGTAGACAACAGCTGGCGGGCCAATATTGAAGGCCGTACCTACAGCGCGGGTGAACTACTTCCGGGGCAGGAACTCAATGTTTACATCCCTGAAGATCGCTTTGCATTGGCAGTAGACGACGCCTTCGACGGCGATGAAGAATTGGTCAGCATTGAGGCCGCGACTGTAGTCTCCATGCCCACAACCGCATCGCCTCTCTACGCGGCATTAGGCGCTGGCTTGGGGCTGTTGGGCCTTGGCTTTTTGATGACAACACAGCGTCGCTTGCGACGCGCAAAAGCCTGAACCAAGATAATCCACTCGTATATCGATAACGGATGCCAGTCCCCCAGCCAGACCGATGAACTGCAGGACTGGCAGCTGTCTTAACAAAAGAGTGAAATGATGTTTGAACGTAAAAGCAACAAACCGCAGGCGCCGGACCCGAATCCCGCCGCCACTAACTCGCCGGAAAAATCCGTCGTGAATAAATCCACTACAACGGCAAAGCGCCCACAGGGAGTACTCGCAGTGATCGGATCCAAGGTTAAAGTGAACGGCGATATTATTAGCAGCGAAGACCTGCTGGTCGAAGGCGAAGTAACAGGCACTATTACCCTGTCAGAGAATGAGCTGATAGTGGGCACATCCGGTCGCGTGCAGGCCAACATCAGCGCCAAGTCCGTTCGCATCGAAGGCGAAGTCAAAGGTGATATCGATGGGAATGAACGTGTCGTCATCTGTGCTTCTGGAAACGTTCAGGGCAATGTAAGTTCTCCGCGGGTCATGCTTGAAGATGGCGGACGATTTAAAGGCAGTATCGATATGGGAGGCAGTAAGCCCGCTGTTGCGGCAAAACCTGCACCCAGTGCTTCGCCCGAGGTACACAGTATCGACAAGGCGGGATAAGCAATCCTCGTGGTCGGCCTGCCCGGTAAAAAGTCCGATCGCAACGGGGTCCCGACGACCATAGCGAGTCGACTGCTGCCCGTGATGCTAGACGAAAAGCGTCTTGCGTCGCTGCGCACACTCAATATTCTCGACTTTGGTCGAGCCCACAGCGGCAGCCTGGAATTCTTCAATCAGTTTTCCTGCCGGCTCTGTGTGTTAGATGCGGCCGACAGTCTTCTGGAATGGTCCGCAGGCCTCGAAGCCCGTATGGAAGACCCACCGTCAAACCAGCAAATGCAGCTGGAGCTCAGTGGTTTATTGTCATCCATGGGGGCCCTTCGCTATGACCTCGTGTTTTTTTGGGACACTCTGAATCATCTTCACGAGCACGCTCTTCCTGCATTTTCCGGTTTGTTGCGACGCTATCTCACTGCAGACTGCAGAGGTCACGGATTTATGCTGCATAAACGCGGCACTGAGCAGCAGCTCCGGCATATGGGTATGGCCGGTGACAATCAGGTTGCGGTACATAGCCAGTCACCCTGGCCCTTGTATCCGCACAATCGCAAAGTGATCAACGATGCCATGGGTAGCGATCTGCGCATTGATCAGGGCGTGCTCCACGGTGACGGACGACTCGAATTTCTCTCGGTCAGCGACACCGCATAGGCCGGAATCCTACCGTTAAAGTGATTTGCGCCAAGCGTTAGTCAGCTCCCCGCGCTTTGCGTATACTCGGTTTACGATTGACAGTTACCGGTAGTGACTCTTGTTTAGACTCTTGTTTAGACGCTTCCCAGGCGCATGCCCCGTGCACCGCACTTCCAGTGCCTCTTCAACCTTCTCTTCGTCGATTATTCCATGGTTTTTGCTTCTTCCATTCTCGTTAATGCTATTTCTAAGCGCCTGCGGAAGTGGCGAGTCCAATGTTGTGCAAGGCAATCGCGAGGGCGTGCTTCACTACGGTAACGGCAGTGAACCTCAGGGCCTGGACCCCCACGTTGTCACGGGCGTCCCCGAAAACATCTTGATCCGCTCACTGTTCGAGGGACTGGCCGTCAAGAACCCGAAGACTTTAGAGCCTGAGCCAGGCGTCGCCGAGAGTTGGGACTTTAGCGAAGACCGCCGTCAAATCACCTTTCACATTAATCCTGAGGCTCGCTGGTCCAACGGCGATCCGATTACCGCCGACGATTACGTCTGGAGCTGGATGCGGGCGCTGCACCCCGATATGGGCAACCTCTACGCCTACATGCTGTTCCCTGTAAAGAATGCGGAAGCGTTCTTTAGCAAAGAGATCTCGGATTTTTCTGAAGTAGGAGTAAAAGCTCCGGATCCCCTGACTCTGGTGGTCACACTGACGGAACCCACGCCCTACTTCCTCCAATTGATGGATCACTACAGCTCATTTGCGGTGCACCGCCCCACCATAGAGAAGTACGGCAAGTTCACTGATCGTTTCACCAAGTGGACCCGTGAAGGGAACATGGTGAGCAATGGTCCTTTTGAGCTCGAAGAGTGGAAGCTCAATCGTCGTATTACTGTACGCAAGAGCGATAGCTATTGGGGTCGGGATCGTGTGCGTCTCAACAAGGTGATCTTTTACCCCACGGAAAATGCCGTTTCAGAAGAGCGCGGATTCCGCTCTGGACAGTTACACGTAACCGCAACGCTACCGCTGGATAAAATCCCCGTCTATCAGGCTCAAGCGAACTCTCCCTATCGTCAAGACCCCTATCTTGGCACCTACTTCTATCTCATCAACACGGAGCGTCCTCCCATGGATGACGCACGCGTACGCCGGGCGCTGTCCATGAGTGTTAACAGGGACGTGCTTATTCGCTCGGTGCTACAAAACTCCGCGGTACCCGCTTATAGCATTACGCCACCGGGAGCTCTGGGATACGAACCACCCAAAACTTTCGACTTTGATTTGGAGAAGGCGCGCGAGTTACTGGCCGCGGCGGGTTATCCCAACGGTGAAGGCTGGCCCGGGATGGAGATTGTCTACAACACCCAAGAGGCTCACCGCAAAATTGCTGTGGCGGTGCAGCAAATGTGGAAGGATGCACTGAACATCGATGTGACCATCGCCAATCAGGAGTGGAAGGTTTATCTCGACTCTGTCACCAACATGGATTTTGATCTCGCTCGCCGGGGCTGGATTGGAGACTTCGTGGATCCACAGAACTTCCTTGACCTTTATCTCACGGAGGGCGGTAATAACAACACGGGTTACGCCAACCCGCAGTACGATGAATTCATTCGGCTTAAAGCGCCTCAGGCAAAGACCCGTGAAGAGCGATTTGCGGTTTTTTACGAAGCAGAAAAACTCCTCATGGAAGAAATGCCGATTATTCCGATATACACCTACACGAGTAAGCATCTGGTCCATCCCAGCGTTTGCGGACTCTCGCCAAACCTTATGGACTCTTTGAATCTCCGTTACGTCTGGCTCGATCCCGATCGCACAAGTTCATCGGAGCCCTGCGAGTAATGCGATTTTGCGCACCTCTGCCAGGCGCGCTGCTCATCGCGACACTTGTCGTCACAAGTATGGGATGCTCTCCGGGTGAGTCTCGCGTCGTCCAGGGTAATCGAGACGGGATACTGTATCTGGGCAATGGTACCGAACCGCAAACCATTGACCCCCATGTGCTGTCGGGTTCACCCGAAGCCAATGTTGCAGGCGCAATCTTTGAACCCCTGCTCACACGCAATCCTTCCGACGAATCCATCTCACCCGGAGTCGCCCAAAGCTGGGTTGTTAGCGATGACGCATTGTCCATTGAATTCCACCTCAATCCTGAAGCACGGTGGTCAAATGGCGAGCCGATAACAACAGAAGACTTTTACTGGTCCTGGGAGCGCGCTCTAAATCCACTCCTTGGCAACCAGTTGGCAAACGTATTCTTCGTGATTCGCAATGCGGAGGCTTACCACCTTGGGGAGATCGACGACTTTAACGAAGTCGGTATCGAAATCGTCGATGCGCATACCCTGCGCGTGGAACTGGCCTACCCCAATCCCTTTGCGCTCATCAACTTCACCTATATCTACATGGCGCCCTTGCATCGCGCCACCGTCGAAGCCCATGGCGGCACACGTCTCCGTTATTCGGCCTGGACGCGCCCGGAAAACATTGTCAGCAACGGGCCTTTTAGGCTCACGGAGTGGAAGCTTCAGCGATACGTTCGCGTGGAGCGCAATCCACACTACTGGGACGCTGAGGTGGTTCGTTTGAACGGTATCGTTTTTGTCCCCATCGAGGGCGCGACCACCGAAGAGAAGATGTTTCGAAGTGGCCAGCTTCATGCCACTAATATGGTGCCAAACAGTAAGACCCCGGGATATCGCAATCAGCCTGACTCACCACTCATTCAAATGCCTCAAATGGCGAGCTACTTCTACGTTTTTAACACCAAAGTACCGCCAATGGATGATCGAAGAGTACGTCGTGCGCTTTCGCTGACGGTAGATCGACAAATGCTTGCGAGCAATGTGCTCAACGATACGGTCATTGCCTGGGGCGGTTATGTACCCTTTGGCATGCCCGACTATGAGCCCCCAAAAGTTCCCACTTTTGATCCAGAGGAGGCCAAGCGCTTGCTCGCGGAGGCGGGTTTTCGCAACGGCGAAGGGTTTCCTGAGATATCACTCCTCTACAACACCAGCGAAGATCACCGCACCATCGCTGTCGCCGTGCAACAGATGTGGAAGAAACACCTGAATATCGACATTACCCTGGAAAACCAGGAGTGGCAGGTCTATCTGACGGCAGTGCGCGAAGGCAATTTTGAGATTGCACGAAGAGGCTGGAATGGCGATGTCACGCCAAATAGCTTCCTCGACTACATGATCAGCGATTCGCCCATCAACGCTACAGGCTTTGCGAGTGAAGCCTACGATGATTTGGTACTTAATCAGGCAAAGAGCACCGCTGATCTGTCAGAGATTATGAGTCTGTATAGCAAGGCCGAAGAACTACTCCTTAGCGAAGCGCCTTTACTCCCCGTTGCCACCTATACCGAAAAGCGCTTGGTGCAGCCTAGCGTCAAGGGTCTCCATGGGCGGATAGTCACGGGCTACATTTACAAATACGTGGAGCTCGACCCCGACGCCCCCGCGTGGACATGGCAATCACCGGAAACCTAACTTATGTGGCGATTCATCAGCGTTCGACTCTTGCAGGCCATACCGGTTTTGCTAGCCGTGATCACGGTGACCTTCTTTTTGGTGAGAGTTGCTCCAGGGGGGCCCTTCGACAGCGAGAAGGCTGTGATCCCCGAAGTGAAAGCCGCACTGGAAAAACAGTACCGGCTGGACCTGCCGCTCTTTCAGCAGTACACCGCTTACCTTGGAGACCTGGCCTCCGGGGAGTTTGGTCCATCGTTTAAATACCCGGGGCGCAGCGTCAACGAACTCATCGGTGCCGGCCTCCCCGTCACAGCGGAGCTGGGCTTTTATGCGTTGCTGGTCGCGGTGCTTATTGGGGGGCTAGCGGGTGTTATCGCCTCCCTCAGGCCAAACACGGCGCAGGACTACATTCCCATGAGTTTGGCGATGATCGGGATTTGCATGCCCTCATTCCTGCTCGGACCTTTGCTGGTACTGCTGTTTGGCATAGAACTGGAATGGCTTCCGGTATCTGGATGGGGCGATATCCCGGGAGACAAAATCCTCCCCAGTATCACCCTCGGTGCGGGCTACGCGGCGTACATTGCGCGCCTCTCTCGAGCCGGCATGCTCGAAGTTCTCTCGCAGGACTATATTCGCACGGCCCGCGCCAAGGGCCTGCCCGAATGGCAAGTGGTTACCAAACACGCTTTACGGGGAGGATTAATGCCGGTGGTCGCCTTTTTGGGCCCCGCCTTTGCAGGATTGCTGGCGGGTTCCTTCGTAGTAGAGACCATTTTTCAGATTCCCGGTCTTGGTCGCTTCTATGTTCAGGCCGCTTTTAATCGCGACTACACCATGATTCTGGGAACAACCGTGTTTCTATCGACACTTATCGTTTTCTTCAATCTGCTGTCGGACATCATGGCCGCCTGGATGAATCCCAGACTGCGTCACCAGTTGGGAGGTGCATCATGAATACGGACGTGCTCACCGACATTGCCGCCGCTGAAGAAGGCACCTCACTGTGGAAAGACGCCTGGCTACGGCTGCGTAAAAATCGTCTTGCCATTATCGGTCTTTGCATACTGTTGGTTTGCATAGTGCTCGCGCTGCTCACTCCTCTTATCGCACCTTACGCCTACGATGCGCAGGATCTTGATCTGGGAGCCACGCCCCCCTCTGCCGCACACTGGTTGGGCACGGATATCTTTGGTCGCGATATGCTCACCCAGATTTTGTATGGCGGGCGTATTTCCCTCGCCGTAGGTTTTATCGCCACTGCCGTCGCTTTAGTCATTGGCATTAGCTGGGGCGCGATCGCCGGCTATGCAGGTGGCCGGGTCGATGCCGTGATGATGCGCCTCGTCGATATCCTCTACGCCCTGCCCTTTATGATTTTCATCATCCTGCTGATGGTGGTCTTTGGCCGGAATTTACTGCTGCTATTTTTGGCGATTGGGGCTGTGGAATGGCTCACCATGGCGCGAATCATGCGCGGGCAGGTGCAGTCTCTACGCCAGCAGGAGTTTGTTGAGGCGGCCATATCCCTGGGGCTTTCTCCCGCCACAATCATTCGCCGTCACCTGATACCCAATGCCCTGGGACCCATCATCGTGTACACCACGCTGACAATTCCGAGCGTGATGCTTCTCGAGGCCTTCCTCAGCTTTTTGGGATTGGGCGTACAGCCACCGCAGACCTCATGGGGACTGCTTATCTCTTATGGTGCTGAGACCATGGAGGAATATCCCTGGCTCCTCATTTTTCCCGGACTGGCACTCACTATCACTCTCTTCTCGCTGAACTTCCTCGGCGACGGACTGCGCGATGCGCTGGACGTCCGCGGATCAAAGGACTAAACGCTATGGCCTTACTCGAAGTTAAGAATCTCGCGGTTAGTTTTGTCACCCGCAATGGAGTCAACAAGGCGGTAGATGACATCTCCTTTACCGTGGAGTCAGGCAAGATCACGGCAATCATTGGAGAATCCGGTTCCGGAAAATCTGTGGCCTGTTACAGCATGCTGGGACTCATTCCCATGCCCCCTGGCCGCATCGATAGCGGCCAGGCTCTGTTTGACGGCAAGGACCTTCTCCAGTGCTCTGAGAGGCAGCTGCGCAAAACTCGTGGACGGGACATCGCAATGATCTTTCAGGATCCCATGACCTGCCTGAACCCTTATATGACCATCGGCAAGCAAATGGTTGAGCCCATCGTGTATCACAAGGGCGTGAGCAAGTCCGAAGCACGAGCACGGGCTATCGAGCTGTTGGGTGAAGTCGGTATTCGCAATCCAGAAAGTACCGTGGATAGTTTTCCCCACGAGTTTTCCGGCGGCATGCGTCAGCGCGTCATGATCGCCATGGCGCTGATCAACGAACCCAAACTGTTGATCGCTGACGAACCTACTACGGCCCTGGATGTCACGATCCAGGCGCAGATTCTCCAGCTCATCGCCGACCTTCAGCGTACCCGGGATATCGGTGTCATTTTCATCAGCCACGATCTGGCAGTAGTCGCCGATATCGCTGACGATATCTGCGTCATGCAGCAGGGGAAGATTGTAGAGACCGGTGATCGGGAGGCGATTTTCAGCAATGCTGAGCACCCCTATACCAAGAAGCTATTGTCGGCGATTCCCGCGGGTACCAAGGTCGCTCAGGCGCAGGAAGCCGAGCCACTCATCAGCGTCCGCAATCTAAAGACCTGGTTCGAAGTTGCCGGCGGTGAAACCGTTAAAGCGGTAGACGACGTGAGCTTTGATATTCACAAAGGTGAGATTTTGGGCCTGGTGGGGGAGTCTGGCTCGGGCAAGTCAACCATCGGACGTTCCCTGCTACGTCTGGTACCGGTAAGTGACGGTCAGGTCACCTTCGATGGTACCGACGTTACCGCATTGGATGGACCCGCTCTCAAGTCCATGCGCCGGCGAATGCAGATGATCTTTCAGGACCCCTTCGCCTCGCTGAACCCACGTATGACAGTCTTCGATACCCTGGCTGAACCCCTCTTGCTCCACGGCATAGAAGATCGTCGCAGCGTAGCTGACGGGGTGCTCAAGCTGATGGACGATGTCGGCCTCGCTCGGGCCTTTGTGCGGAAATACCCCCACGAGTTCTCTGGCGGTCAGCGACAGCGCATCGCCATTGGCCGTGCCTTGGCAACGCGTCCGGCGTTCATCGTTGCCGATGAACCCGTGTCAGCGCTCGATGTAACCATTCAGGCGCAAATACTCGATCTGATGCTGGAACTGGGGAAAGAGTACGGACTCACAATGCTGTTTGTGTCTCACGACCTCGCGGTGGTGAAGCATCTCGCCGATCGCATTATCGTTCTCTACCAAGGCAAGATCGTCGAAGAGGGCACGGGCGAAACACTCTTTAACGCACCCCAAGAGGCCTACACACAGCAGCTTTTACAGGCGATCCCCGGGCGAGCCCTGCTGTAACGCTACTGATCAATGTCTGGATAAGGGTTCGGACCGCCCGCATCTATCCAGGCATCGAGTTCCGAAGCCAAGACCGTAAGGGGCACCGAGCGTAGTCCCAAAATAGTGTCGTGGTAGTAGCGTTGGTCAAAGTCAGCGCCGAGCACGTTCTCGGCCCGGGTGCGCTTCTCCCGAATTAGCATTTCTCCCAGCTTGTAAGCCAAGGCCTGTGCCGGCCAGGATATGTAACGATCTACTTCCGTAGTGATCTCATGTTCTGACATGGCCGCGTTGTCGCGAAGATAGGCGATCGCCTGCTCACGACTCCAGCCGTACTGATGCAGACCCGTATCAATCACCAGACGGCAAGCGCGCCACATTTCGTAAGTGAGTTGTCCAAAACGTTCGTACGGCGTGCGATAGATACCGATCTCACCACCCAGCCATTCGGTGTACAAACCCCAACCCTCGCCATAACCCGAGAAGTAGTTTTGCGCACGGAACTCCGGTATTTCACCCGGTGCTTCAAGAGAGATAGCCGCTTGCAGCGCGTGGCCCGGCGCGCACTCGTGCAGGGTCAGAGCAGGCAATGTGTACAGGGGCCGCGCCGGTAGATTGTAGGTATTCATAAGGCAGGCATTCAGGCCTCCACGACCACCGGTGTAAATCGGCGCAATTGCCGCCGGTACAGGGTTGATCGCAAAACGTCGCCGGGGTAAAAAGCCCAACACTTCGGAAAGTTTCCCGTCCATGCGTTTGGCCACGTAGGCGGAATAGCCCATCAGTTCATCGGGAGTTTTGGCGTAGAACTGTGGATCTGTGCGCAGGAACTGAAAGAACGCTGCCATATCACCGTCGTAGTCCAACTCCGCCAGGATCAACTCCATCTCGGCGCGAATCCGCTCCACCTCACGAAGTCCCGTGTTGTGGATCTGCTCCGCAGTAAGGTCCAGCGTTGTAAACCCATGAATTTGAGATTGATAGAAGGCTTCGCCATCGGGCAAGTCCCGCGCCGCAAGGCTGGTTCGGGCCGCTGGTAGATACTCTTCACGCATGAATTGCAGCAGCGCTGTATAGGCAGGAACCACCTGCGTTGCGATCACCTCCCGTGCTTCAGCCCGAAGACGGGTCTGCTGCGCCTCATCCATCATCGCAGGAAAGGACTCAAAGGGAATCCAGAACGGGTTGTCGCTGCCAGGCAGAAGGTAGGACTCGATCGACTGTTCGCGACCCTTGAGGCTTACAGCGGGCACGGTATAGCCTCGAGCTACGCCCGCACGCATGTTGGCGCTGTGTTGGGCAAAGAATCGCGGGAGATCCTTCAAACGTCCGAGGTAGCGCCGGTAACTGTCCGCATCGGAAAACCCTCCATTCTGGGGGTGCAAGCCCGCCCAGAAAAAGCTGTCGGAGTTTAAGGGCGCTTCGTAGGTCTTATAGCGGACGTTGTTTGCAAGGGTCTCAATAATCTGACGAAAAACCGCAGCGTTGATCGCTTCCTCACTGCTGAGCGCGGTGGCGTCAATGCGATCAAGCTCGCCCAGCGCGGCCTCCCAATAGTCGAGGCGCCGCTGCTGAGCGGCATAGCCAACGTCAGGCAAGCTCGCTTTCTTAATCCACTTGCCCTGCTCATTGCGCTCCTTTCCGAACTCGTTCTGTCGCCATGCCCACTCCCGTTCATACAATGCCGACAATTGCGCGTCAGCGTTGGAGGTCGAGGTCGAATCCTCACTCGTGGTGGTACTGCAGGCGGACAGCACGAACAGAACAATCAAAGCAGCGGTTATTCTCATGGAAAGGAGATCTCTGATAGCAATTATTCTCTTCACGATACGTCAGGGACCTCAGGTTCTCAATTCCCCCTTTGTTCGGTTTACACTTAGGCCCCGACTATGAGGTGCCCTGATGAATAACGAAGAACAGATTGCTTACTGGAATGGTGATGCAGGTCGGAAATGGGCCCAGCGTGACGCCATGATGTCCCGAATGCTGGCTCCCGTGGCCGAGGCGCTCATGGATCACGCCCAAGTCGAAACAGCGAAAGCCGTTTTGGATGTGGGTTGTGGTGGTGGCAGCGAAACACTGATGCTCGCCAAACGTCTGGGGCCCGAGGCCTGCGTGCTTGGCGTCGATGTTTCGGCCCCCTTACTTGAAGTTGCCCGCGGCGAGCTCGCGAGTCTGGGTGATGCGGGTAAGGGCGTAGGTTTTGTCGAAGGGGACGCTTCGAGCCACGATTTTGGGGAAAATCAATTTGACCTGTTGTTTTCACGCTTTGGCGTCATGTTCTTCGAAGATGCCACCGCGGCCTTTGCTCATCTTCGCGGCGCCATGCAGCCGGGCGGTCGTCTGGCCTTTGCCTGCTGGCAAGCTTTAGCGAACAACCCTTGGACAGCATTGCCACTGAAGGCCGCCTTGTCTGTGCTACCGCCGCCGCCTAAGCCTCAACCGCGCAGTCCCGGGCCTTTTGCCTTCGCTGAACCCGAGTACATCGAAGAGCTGCTGGGCAATGCCGGCTGGCAGGATGTCGTCGTAACACCTCACACAATCAGCATGGACTGGGAGGGTAGTGGCGGCTTTGATGCCACCGCGCGCGAGTTGGTCAACACAGGACCGGTGGGCCGACTGTTAATTGATGTCGACGACGAAACACGGGAGGCCGTGCACGCTGCCACCGCAGAGGCTCTGGCCCCCTACTACCAAAATATGCAGCTGTCCTTACCCGGCGCCGTGTGGTTGGTGACAGCGAAAAACACCTAATCAAATAAAGAGCGAGACAAAGCAACATGCCAACAATTGGAACTCCCTTCGCAGCCTCTGCAACGCGGGCACTTCTCTGTGGTGCCGGCGAACTCGGTAAGGAAGTCGCTATCGAGCTTCAGCGTCTGGGCATAGAGGTCATCGCCTGCGATCGCTACGCCAATGCGCCGGCGATGCAGATCGCAGACCGCAACTATGTCTTTCCCATGCTTGACGGGGAGCGTCTGCGCGCAGTGATAGAGATGGAAAAACCAGACTTTATTGTCCCAGAAATCGAAGCCATCGATACGGGCACCCTCGCGCAGCTTGAGGACGAGGGCTTTAATGTTGTGCCCTCCGCCCGCGCGGCTCAGCTCACCATGAATCGCGAAGGAATTCGACGGCTGGTGGCGGAGTCTCTGGATATTCTCACATCACCTTATCGCTTTGCAGACACACAAGAGGCATTCGCAAAAGCGATCGACGAAATTGGCATGCCCTGCGTGGTAAAGCCCATTATGAGTTCTTCGGGAAAAGGCCAGAGCGTGGTTCGCAGCGCGGAAGATATTCTGGCTTCCTGGGAGATCGGCCAGGAAGGCGGGCGAGCGGGTGCAGGGCGTCTCATCGTCGAGGGCTTTGTGGACTTTGACTACGAAATCACTTTATTGACGGTACAGCACATCTCGGGGGTCAGTTTTTGTGCACCCATTGGTCACCGTCAGGAGGACGGCGATTATCGTGAGTCCTGGCAACCGCACCCCATGGACCCCGATGTTCTCAAGCAATGCGAAGATATTGCGGCGCGTGTTACCGGAGCCCTGGGTGGCAAGGGTTTATTTGGGGTCGAGTTCTTCATCAGTGGTAAAGATGTTTACTTTAGTGAAGTATCTCCTCGCCCTCACGACACCGGGATGGTGACACTCATATCGCAGGATCTGTCAGAGTTCGCTCTGCACGTCAGGGCGTTTTTGGGACTACCCATACCGGGCATCAACCTCTTCGGCCCCTCGGCGTCGGCGGTGATCCTCCCCGAGGGCGATTCGGACAACATCGAGTACGGCAATCTCGCCGCGGCATTGGGTCAGCCCCACACGGATCTGCGCCTTTTTGGCAAACCCAGCCTTGCCGGGCGAAGACGCATGGGCGTTACCCTAGCGCGGGATGAAGATACCGATAGTGCGCGGCGCAAAGCGCGCACCGCGGCCGCTGCAGTGAAGGTCAGCCTCCTAACATCGTGATCCCGCATCGCTCTTGAAAAAACTTTAAGCGTCCCCAGATAAGAAACACGGGTGCTCAATTGGGAGGCCCGTTTAAACAATATTGCTTCTTCTGGAGAATATGAATATGCGAAACACCATTGATCTTTCACCCCTGTATCACTCAGCTATCGGCTTTGATCGCATGGCATCCCTGTTGGATTCTGTTGCGCGAGACAGCAAGCCCAGCTACCCGCCCTACAACATAGAGCAGGTCGAAGAGAACCAGTACCGTATTACCATGGCAGTCGCCGGTTTCACCGAAAGTGAACTAGAGATTACCAGCGAACAAAACAGTCTCGTCATCAGCGGGCGCCAACAGGCAGAGGGCGAGAGCCGGAACTACCTGCACCGAGGTATTGCTACACGCGATTTTGAGCGCAGGTTTCAGCTTGCCGAGCACGTGAAAGTGGTCGCAGCGAAACTTGAAAATGGCCTCCTGCATGTTGCCTTGGAGCGAGAAATACCCGAGGCCATGAAGCCGCGGAAAATCACCATCGAAGCCATGGATAACAGCAGCCTACTTGAGAAAAACGCTGCTTAAGATCTGTCATAGAGCGCACACGCGCTCGAACCTCTCAAAGAGCCGGGCATTACTGCCCGGTTTTTTTATTTATATGTTTCTCTCTTGGTCCGCATCTAAGCTAAAAACGAGAAATACTGTTGTCAGAACGATCTCATCTATCTGCTGCCTCACCTCTTACTCCAAACGCCTGCGACAGATCTTCGGAGCATTACCGCAGAAATCGGCATCTTACCGCCCTTGGCAGTTTGTCATGGTATAGGGAGGTAAACGGGGCACCATTACCCTGGCGCTGGGCGCCGGAACGGCGGGTCAGCAACCGAGAATCCTAACCCGGTGATCTTACTGTCGTTTGCCAGCCTCATCGCGAATTCTCGCGACCATAGCCTGAAGACCGTTACCCCGGGTAGGCGACAGGTGCCGCATCAAACCAAGCTCTTCAAAGTAAGCATTGATGTCGAACTTGAGAATGTCCGCAGGTGACTTATTGTTAAAAGCCGCTAGCACCACTGCGAGAAGCCCTTTAACGATAAAAGCATCACTATCAACGCTAAGCTGTAAACGGTGGTCAGCTTCGAAAACATCAATCCACACCTGGCTCTGGCAACCGCGTACCAAGCGCTCTTCGCTGCGCAGGGACGCCTCCATCGCAGGAAGCTCTCGACCAAGATCGATAATGTAGCGGTAGCGATCTTCCCAGCTATCAAAAAAGCCAAGGTTCTCGACGATATCATCGGCGGTGATCGACGTACCAAAGGGGTTATCCGCAGCGCTCATAATAGTCTCAGTAGAACATGCCCGTTTCGAGCTGGGCCTCTTCGGACATCATGTCGCGACTCCAGGGGGGATCGAAAATCAGCTCCACATTGACGTCTTTGACAAATGGCACCATGCGAAGTCGATGCTCAACGTCGCCCACAAGAACAGGACCCATACCGCAGCCCGGCGCCGTCAACGTCATCTCAACGGTTACACTGCCTTGATCAATCGCAACGCTATAAATCAGACCGAGATTTACCAGGTCTACGGGGATTTCGGGATCGTATACCGTGTGCAAGGCTTCCCAAACCTGCGCCTCACTGATTTGGCCATCGCTGGGCGGATCAAAGCTGAGAGTTAGGCCTTCGAGCCCCAGAGCGTCAGCATCCGTACCATCGATGCGCACCATGTTGCCGTTGTGAACAATAGTGTAGTTGCCGCCCAGAGACTGGGTGAGCGTAACAAAGCTGTCTGCGGGTACAGTGACTGGATCACCGACGGGCACTAGCCGGCCCTGCACTTCCCGCCGCACGGTGAGCAGCGTTCTTTCCTGAGAAGACATGACTAGGCTACGCTGAAGCTTTCGCCGCAGCCGCACTCAGCCACAACATTAGGGTTATTAAACTTCAATACCTTGTTAATGCCTTCGCGACTCAGATCAATCTCGGTGCCGCGAAGAAACTCCAGCGCATCGGCGGCAACAAAGACCTGTACGCCATTATCCAGGGCCACATGGGCATCATCGGATTCGCCGCTATCGACCTCTTCCATCACGTATTTAAATCCCGTGCAGCCACTTTCCTGCACGCTGATACGTACGGCAGTCTTACCCGCGGATGTCAGACTACTGCGAAAGTGCTCCGAGGCTGCCTCGGTAAAGCGCAGCGGCCCTTCTATTTCAAACGTTTCAACAGTCACTGTGTATTACTCCTGTGTTCGCCAGGCCTGGCAACGGCCGTCCTAGCGGGGACCGAAGAGGGACTGCGCCTTCTTCAATCCTGCAATCAATCTATCCACATCGTCTTGATTGTTATACATCGAAAACGAGGCGCGAACCGTGCCCGGCAACTCGAAGTGGTTCATGAGCGGCTGTGTGCAATGGTGGCCTGTACGCACCGCAATGCCCTGCTCGTCCAGGAGCATGCCCACGTCCGAAGGATGGCAACCATCCATCAGGAAACTAAAAATACCTACGCTCTGCCGCGGCGCACCGATGCGTCGCAGGCCGGGAATTTCCCGGGCGGCCTCGAGGGTGGCTGCAAGAAGCGCATTTTCATGCTCGGCCGCGGCGCTTCGTTCGATGGTACACAAATAATCTATCGCCGCTCCAAGACCTACTGCTCCCGCAATATTTGGGGTGCCCGCTTCAAATTTAAAGGGCAAGGTATTGAAGGTTGTTCCGTCGAAGCTGACCGTGTCGATCATTTCACCGCCCCCCAAAAAAGGTGGCATAGCCTCAAGCAAATCTTCGCGTCCCCACAGCACGCCAACCCCCGTGGGAGCAAAAAGCTTGTGACCCGAGAAGCAGTAAAAGTCACAGCCCAGGGCCTGCACATCCACATCCCAATGGCCCACTGCCTGAGCGCCGTCTATCAACGTGAGTGCGCCTATGGCCCGTGCTCTCGCGCAGATATCCTCTACGGGGTTAATAGTCCCCATGGCATTGGATACGTGATTAACCGCTACCAGCTTGACGCGCTCATCAAGCAAGGCGTCAAAAGCATCTAAGTCAATTTCTGCATCAGGGGTAACGGGAATGGGTACGACGTCTGCACCCACTCGCTCCGCAGCGAGCTGCCAGGGAACAATATCCGAATGATGCTCGAGCCAGGATACCAATACCCGATCACCGGCTTTGAGATTATTCATACCCCAGCTATAGGCGACCAGATTGATCGCCTCGGTGGTGCCGCGCGTCCATATAACTTGGCGACTCGAAGGGCTGTTCAAAAAACCGGAGACCTTCTCCCGAGCATCTTCAAAGTGCCGCGTAGCGCGATCAGAGAGTGTATGGACGCCCCGATGAACGTTCGCATTGTCGTGCCGATAGTAGTTAGCAATGGCATCGATAACCGCGTCGGGCTTTTGCGTCGTCGCCGCATTATCCAGATACACCAACGGCTGACCGTTAATCATCTCTTTGAGGATCGGAAAATCGGCACGTACCCGCGCCACATCAAAGCCGGGCGTTGTAACCGCTTTAAGCGTACTCACAGTAAGTGCCTCGAAAGTTCTGAGTTGCGAGCAAAGCGCGACGCCAGCACCGGGCGGAGATAGTTTCGCAAGGACTCCAGGCCCAGACCTTCAATGAGTTCATTGATAAATCCAAAGCTGAGCATCACCTCGGCCTCGGCATGCGACACGCCCCGGGTTCGAAGATAGTGCATCGCAGACTCATCAAGCTGCGCGACGGTCGTGCCATGGGCGCACTGCACATCGTCGGCGTAAATTTCCAGCTCAGGCTTACTGTTTATCTGGGCCTCTGCACTGGTTAACAGATTGCGATTAGATAACTCGGCGCGGGTCTTTTGGGCATTTGGATGAATATGAATGCGACCGTTGAACACCGCTGTCGCCTTGTCCGCAATGATGCCTCGGAACACTTCATCGGAACTGCAATGAGGTACGGCGTGCTCAATAGTGCTGTGATAGTCGATATGCTCATCGCCGCGGGGCAGATATACACCATTGAGTGATGCATAAGCGCCGGGGCCGGCGTGGTTCACAACAAGGTCAAAACGCTTGAGAACACTGCCCAGAGCCAGGTGAAAACTCTCCAATTGAGCATCTCTATCCAAGCGTGCGTGGACGCCGCCAATGTGCACGGCATTGCCCGATTCCTCGTGGATGCGATAGTGCGCAAGCCTGGCATTGGGCGCCACGATCAATTCCGTCAGACCGTTACAAAAGCTGTCATTCGCGCCTTCGAGGGACACAAAGTGCTCGACAATCGTCGCGTTCGACCCAGATTCTGCGAGCACCAGTAAACGCTGATTGATCGCGGTGGGCGCGGTCGCAGCGCTGATCAGCCACAAAAATTCAATAGGCGCTGTGGCGTTCACCTTAGCGCCTATCTCTACGAACACCCCGTCGCGAAGCGTCGCAGTGTTCAGGGCCGCAAACAAGTGATCCTCGACGTCAAGACAGCTATTTAAATGCTCCGCAATCTTGTCAGCCTGCTGCTCAGTCGCTTCCTCAAATCGACACACGGCGACACCGTCAGCGGAGGAGGTCTGAGAGAGAATGGGCTGGTAGACCCCATCAACAAATACCAGTCGTGACCCGCCAAAACCTTCGCCAAGCTTTGCAGGCAGCGCATCCAGAGTGATTCCTGAATCGGCGAGCTCATAATCATCACGCAGTGCGCTCAGACCGGTATATTTCCAGTTCTCGGTGCGCCGGGTGGGCATAGCCGCGCCGTCCCAAAGAGACAGACCCCGGGACTGCAGCGACTGCAACCAGTGCGGCACGCGCCGGCTAGCCTCGGCTAGCGGCTGTTGCATAAAGCTGGACATCAGGCGACCTCATCCTCAAGCCAGGCATAACCTTTGTCTTCTAACTGGAGCGCCAGCTCCTTATCACCGGAACGCACAATACGTCCCTCGGCGAGCACATGTACGTGATCAGGCTCCACAAAATCCAGCAAGCGCTGATAGTGAGTCACCAGCACAAAAGCGCGGTCCTCGCTGCGCATCGCGTTGACACCCTGGGCAACCACCTGAAGGGCGTCGATATCCAGGCCGCTGTCCGTCTCATCCAGAAGACATAAGCTGGGCTCCAGCAGCATCATCTGAATAAGCTCATTGCGCTTTTTCTCACCGCCAGAGAAACCTTCATTGACGCCCCGCTTCAAAAAGTCCGCCGGAAGATTGGCTGCTTTACTCGCTTCCCGAGCGCGCTTCATAAAGCTAACGGCGTCGAGGGCTTCAAGACCACGGTGCTCACGCACCGCATCCACGGAGGCTTTTAAAAACTCCATATTGCTGACCCCGGGAATCTCTACAGGGTACTGAAAGGCGAGAAACAAGCCTGCCCGTGAGCGCTCTTCGGTATCCATCTCCAGCAGGTTCTCACCATTGAACGTCACGCTGCCCTCGGTGACTTCATAACCGGGACGCCCCGCGAGTACATGGCCGAGGGTACTTTTACCCGACCCGTTAGGTCCCATGATGGCGTGTACTTCCCCTGCAGCGACTTCAAGACTCAGGCCCCGGAGGATATCCTTGCCTTCGACCCGTGCGTGCAGATTGTCTATCTTCAACATGCTTTTACCACTCCTGATGCGACACTCGCTGATGTCACCTTATCCAACCGAGCCTTCCAGGCTCACTTCCAGCAACTTTCCGGCTTCAACGGCAAACTCCATAGGCAGTTCCCGAAACACTTCCTTACAAAAGCCATTAACGATCATCGACACGGCTTTCTCCGCATCCAGACCGCGCTGCTGACATAAATACATTTGGTCATCACTGACCTTTGAGGTAGTCGCTTCGTGCTCTACCACCGCACTGGGATTGCGACTTTCGATATACGGGAAGGTATGCGCCGCGCAGCGATCGCCAATGAGCAATGAGTCGCACTGCGTGTAATTTCGAGCACCTTCTGCGCGAGGACTCATGCGAACCAGACCGCGATAGGCATTGGAGCTCTTACCGGCAGATATTCCTTTTGAAATGATCGTGGAGCGGGTGTTCTTACCAAGATGAATCATCTTGGTGCCCGTGTCGGCCTGTTGCATATTGTTAGTGAGCGCCACGGAGTAAAACTCGCCAACACTGTTATCACCGCGCAGAATGCAACTGGGATACTTCCAGGTCACTGCCGAACCCGTCTCAACCTGCGTCCAGGAAATCTTGCTATTGGTGTGAGCAACGCCACGTTTGGTGACGAAGTTGTAGATACCGCCCTTACCTTCGGCATCACCGGGATACCAGTTCTGTACCGTCGAGTACTTGATCTCTGCATCATCTAAGGCAACGAGCTCAACCACCGCTGCATGGAGCTGGTTTTCGTCACGCATGGGAGCGGTGCAACCTTCAAGGTAGCTCACATGGCTCGCCTCGTCGGCGATAATCAGTGTTCGCTCAAATTGACCCGTTTTAGCTTCGTTGATCCGAAAGTAGGTAGAAAGCTCCATAGGACAGCGCACACCCTTGGGGATGTACACAAAGGAGCCGTCGCTAAAGACCGCGCTGTTCAGCGCTGCATAAAAGTTATCGCGCCGGGGTACCACGCTACCCAGGTACTTACGCACAAGCTCCGGGTACTCATGAACCGCTTCGGAGATCGGACAAAAGATCACACCCGCTTCAGCGAGCTTGCTGCGAAAAGTTGTCGCCACCGACACAGAATCAAAAACTGCATCCACGGCGACACCTGCAAGCATCTCCTGCTCATGCAAGGGGATTCCGAGCTTGTTGTAAATTTCCAGAAGCTCCGGGTCTACCTCATCCAGACTCTGGGGACCGTCTTCCATACTCTTGGGCGCGGAGTAATAGGACAGCGCATTAAAGTCGACGCGCGGATAATGAACATGAGCCCACTCCGGCGTTTCCATTTCCAGCCAGTCGCGGTAGGCCTCAAGGCGCCATTCCAGCAGCCACTCGGGTTCGCCCTTTTTATTTGAGATGAAGCGGATAACATCTTCATCAAGGCCGGGAGCCAGCGTATCGGACTCGATGTCGCTGACGAATCCCGCCGAGTACTCTTTGTCGATACGGCTGTCTATAACTTCCTGAGACATGTTGTGTTCCTTAACTGCTACGCCTGAGTCAGGCTGTACGCACTAGAATCCCGGCAAGTTCATCTGTACCCTGATTCCGCTTTACCTGCTTGTCGGAAATATCCTGAATCTCTCGACGGGCAACCAGGTCCGCCAAACTGATATCGGAGAGAAAATCCTTAATGCGGTCAGACAAATCCATCCACAAGTGATGCGTCAGGCAGGTATCCCCTTCCTGACAATCGCCCTTCCCGCCGCATCGGGTCGCATCGGTATCTTCGTTCACTGCCGAGATCACCTCTGCAACACTAATCGCATCTGCACCACGCTTGAGCCGATAACCGCCTCCGGGGCCGCGCACGCTGCGCACCAGCTGCTGGCGCCTAAGATGCGCAAATAGTTGCTCGAGATAAGACAGCGAGATGCCCTGTCGCTCAGAAATCGCCGCAAGGCGGATAGGGCCCCGCGTTTCATTTAGCGCAAGGTCTAGCATCGCCGTAACGGCATAACGTCCTTTAGTTGTCAGGCGCATAGATAGATTCTCGGGGACAGATCGAGGGCCGCGAAGTGTTTCATTCCCTACTATTTTAGTCAAGTATAAGACCCTTTGCATTGCTGGGTTTTATAGGCCCTTTCTTGGTCTATACTTTTAGTTCGTTGTTGTTAAGGGGCTGCCGCATGAGTGCAGGCAACGACGCAGCTAATAACGCAAATAAACAGTTGCGCCGCATACTAATCATCGCCTATGGACGAAACTCGAAAGCAGATTCGCGCATCGCCGCTGCGCTGCTTGCGAGGCTTCGCGAGAGGTCCATTGCCGAGAGCTGGTGGCTGACACTTATTGAAGATGATGCGTTGCGGGTCGAGCACGCGCTGGATTTACGGCCCAATGACCTGGCCATCTTTATCGACACGCACTTGCACGGCAAAGCGCCCTTTGAGTTCACCGAAGTACTCAGCGATGGAGAGGCACCCATACTCCCCATGGGCGACCTGGTCTTTCCCGCAGACCTGCTGCACGCACTGGCCACTATCGGACGCCAGGGAGTTTTTCCGACAAGTTTTAGACTAACGCTGCCACTCACGGGCGACACACCCACCGAGGACATCACGCCAAGTGCCGATGCCAGCATCACCGCAGCCGTGGACTTTTTGGAAAAGCTCCTGGGTAATCCGACAAACGAGCATTGGCGCTCCGAGATCAGTAGCTAAGACTGCTGGCTAAAGCCCGGCTGGAGGCATCGAGATCTTTAGCCCTGGTCTGCGTCGGACGCGATTTCCAGCACAACAGCACCTGCGGCCATTTGCTCACCCTCTACGCCATAGACCGCAGTAATCACCCCGTCGATCTGTGCCAACAAACGATGCTCCATCTTCATCGCTTCCATCACCGCCAACTCATCTCCGCGGGAGACCGAATCACCTACTGCCACTCGCAAAGCCAGAAGATTGCCGTGCATGGGGGCAGCTACTGTGCGGGAACCCTCTGCATCGCGGTCTCCTGCTGACCGCGCGTATTGGTTTTCCAGAACAAACGCTCGGCCACGGCACTGCATTGCCACCGTGGCCTGATCCACAAAGGAGTAAGCGACGTCGACCTGTATTCCATCCACGGCGACACGCAAAGAGCCCTCTGCGGATGCATCGACCAGCTCAAGCTGCCGCTGGGTTTCACCCACTGCCACCGCGAAACATTCACGCCCCTGAGACAGTACGCTCACGGATGCCCGATCGTCGTCGACGCCATAGGCAAAGTTAGTGTCTATAGCACGGGCGCCGGTGCTCCCTGACAGCATCGCATCGTTACAGATTCGCTCAGCCAAAGAGCTCTCCTCGCCTTGAAGAAATTGCAGCACGGCGGCAATACTCAAGTCGACTTCTGTTGGCTGTGCCTCAACAACCCCATCGGGAAACTCCTCTGCGATAAACGCCGTTGTCGCTTTACCCGCGGCAAAGCTTTCGCGCTCCAGTACATCGATAAGAAATTCCCGGTTACTTGCAATGCCAAAGAGCACAGTGCCGCGAAGCGCTCTCAACAAACGTCTTCGAGCCGTCTCGCGATCTTCACCGTAGGCAATGATCTTCGCGACCATGGGATCGTAGAACGGCGAAATCATTTGCCCCGGTAACAAGCCGTGATCGACACGAATACCCTTGCCGCTGGGAGGCTCCCAAGCCGTAGCCAGTCCGCTGGCAGGGAGAAAGTCATTCACCGTATCCTCGGCGTACAGACGCACTTCAATGGCGTGCCCCTTGAGATCCACTGCCTCCTGAGAACAGGGAAGTGCGCCGCCCTGGGCCACCTGTAACTGTAAATCCACCAGATCAAGACCCGTGACTAACTCGGTCACCGGATGCTCCACCTGTAAGCGGGTGTTCATCTCAAGGAAGTAAAACTGCCCGTCTGCATCCAGCAAAAACTCCACGGTACCCGCGCCGACGTAGTTGATGCTCCGGGCCGCAGCGACCGCCGCTTCTCCCATAGCGGCGCGGAGCTCGGGGTTCATCACCGGACAGGGCGCTTCCTCCACCACCTTTTGATGGCGTCGCTGCACGGAGCAGTCCCGCTCGCCGAGATGCACAACGTTGCCATGCTCGTCGCCAAAGACCTGCAGCTCTACATGTCGAGGCTGCATGACGGCCTTCTCCAAAATCAACTCGCCGCTGCCAAAAGCGTTTTCTGCTTCGGATCGCGCGGCTTCCAAAGCCGGTACAAAGTCCTCCATGTGGGAAACCAGGCGCATACCCCGCCCCCCGCCCCCGGCGGCAGCTTTGACCATGATGGGGACACCAATCTGTGCCGCCGCGTCCAGCAGCGCCGCATCCGACTGATCTTCGGATTGATAGCCGGGAATGCAGGGCACTGCCGCATCCAGCATGCGACGCTTGGCCGCTGCTTTGTTACCCATAAGTTCAATGGCCTCAGCCGATGGGCCGATAAACACTATTCCCGCGTCGGCGCAGGCTTGGGCAAAGGCCGCGTTCTCCGACAAAAAGCCATAGCCTGGATGAATCGCCTGGGCGCCGGTCCGCGCCGCGGCATCCAGAATTCGATGAGGATCCAGATAGGATTCCTTTACGGGTGCCGGACCAATGAGCACGGCCTCATCGGCGAGGGCGACATGGGCTGCGTCAACATCTACCTCAGAGTAAACCGCGATGGTGCGATAGCCTGCCGCCTGCGCGCTGCGGATAACGCGCACTGCGATCTCGCCGCGATTTGCTATCAATACGCTGTCGAAACGCCGACTCATGAGCTCATCCTGCTATCGTTACCTTGTTCAATTTTTTCCGCCGACGACCAATGCGCCTTTCGTTTCTCGGCAAAGGCCTGCATGCCTTCCCGCGCCTCGTCACTCAACATTGCGTCGGCAAAACGTTCCGCCGCAAACTTAACGAGATCAGCTCCCTCCAGCTGCTCGCTGGCTGAGATAATTTGTTTGGTAAGCGCAATAGCTCCCGGCGCTCCCCTATGGGCATCGCTCAACACGGATAACAATCGCGACTCCAGCGCCTCAAGATCCGGCTCTACAAAATGGGCAAAACCCAGCCGATGGGCCTCTACGCCATCAAAGCGCTGCGCGGTCAATAACAGTCGCCGCGCCTGAGATGCACCAATGCGACTGATCACCACCGGCGTAATCTGTGCTGGCGGTATACCCAGAGTGACCTCGGTGAGCGCAAATTTGGCGTCTGCCGTAGTAACGACCACATCTGCAAGACAGGCGATCCCCAAACCGCCGGCCATAGCCGCACCCTCGATGGCCACAATAAATAGCTGAGGTAGCTGGCGAATGGCCACCATCATGCGACCAAAGTCCGCATTGAAGGCTACGATGTCTTCTCGAGGCATACCGGCCTGAAACACATTGCGAAACATTTTCAGGTCGCCGCCGGAGCAAAACGCTCCGCCTTTACCGCGCAACACAACAAAACGGAACGCTGCGCTCGGGAGAGCCTCAAGCACAGCAGCCAACTCGTCCGCCATAGCACTGGACAAGGCGTTTCGCGTCTCGGGGCGGTTGAACCAAATGGTGAGCGTGTCGCCCTTAGGCTCAAGAAGTAAATTTTCTACGGCGGGTAACATGGGTATTCCTTATTCGACTGAGGTGACCATTACATTCGGGCAACGCCAAAGGCGTTGGGACTCACTTGGCGATGGCGGCCCTCCCAACAGGTCTGTAAAGCCATCGCTATAACCTTGCGGCTGTCCCGGGGGTCGATGAGCCCGTCATCCAACATCCGGCCCGAGGTATAAAAGGCATCGGATTGACGATCATAATGAGCGATCACTTTTTCTTCCTGCGCGCTGAGCATGGACTCGTCAACTTCTCGACCCTTACGTGCGGCCCCTGCACGAAACACTTCGGACATGGTTTTGGCTGCCTGCTCGCCGCCCATAACGCCGATCTGAATATTGGGCCAGGAAAACACGAAGTCCGGATCGTAGCCCTGACCACACATGCCGTAATTACCAGCGCCAAAACTGGCGCCGATCATCAGGGTTAAGCGTGGCACCCGGGCGTTGGTCACCGCCTGAATCATCTTCGCACCGTGCTTAATCATTCCCGCGTGCTCATACTGAGTACCTACCATGTAGCCGGTAATGTTCTGCACAAACAGCAGGGGCGTATCAGACTGATCGCAAAGCTGAATAAACTGCGCCGCCTTGGTGGCACCGTCGGGATCAATGGGACCGTTGTTACCTATGATCCCCACGGGCAGACCATGAATACTGGCCTGCATACACAATAGCGTGAGGCCATAGGCTGGCTTAAATTCCAGAAAGCTCGAACCGTCTACCAAACGGGCAATGACTTCCCGGGCATCGTAGGGTTGTCGGTAATCCACGGGAACCACACCCAGCAGCTCCTCAGGGGGATATAAAGGCTCATCGAAGTCCCGTCCGGGCGGCTGCTCACAGCGTCGATTCCAGTTGATGCGTCCAAGCACTTCGCGACACAACTGCAGTCCATGCGCATCGTCATCTGCAAGGTAATCCACCAGTCCGGTCACCTGAGAGTGCATGGCGGCTCCACCTAGCTCGGCATCATCGGCAACCTCTCCCGTGGCAGCCTTAAGGAGCGCTGGACCGGCAAGATAAGCCTTACCGTTATCCTTCACTCCAACAACGTAGTCACTCAGTCCGGGCATATAAGCGCCGCCTGCAGCGGACGCCCCATGAAGAACCGTAATCACGGGAAGACCCGCAGCGGACAGGCGCGCCAGGCGGGCAAAAATACCCCCTCCGGCCATCCACATTTCTACCTCGTACTCCAACAGGTTGGCACCGGCGCTCTCCACGAGATGCACAAAGGGCAGTTTCTGCTGCAAGGCAATGTCCATGATCCGACAACCCTTGCGGGTCGAGGTGCGTGTCATAGATCCCGCGTTAATCCCGGAATCATCTACCTGAATCATGCACCGCGTGCCCGAGACGTAGCCGATGCCCGCTATTTGCGTTGCACCCGGTACCGAGGTTTCCGCGTTACTGTCATCCAGGAGGTACCCTGCCATATTTCCAATTTCCAGAAACGGCGACCCCGGGTCCAGCAATCTGGCCAGACGCTCCCTTGGCAACAGTTGGCCCCGTCGCTCAAAGCGCGGCCGTGCCGCATCGGACAGAGTCCGTGAGCGTTCAAGGATAGCGTTCATTTTTTCGATAAGCTCAAGGTGATCCTCTGTGTTGCGCACAAAGGAATCCGCGGCATTGCTGATCGTTGAGCGAAAGGGCTTGGCCTGATCTGCCATAAGATGAGTCTCTTAGCGTTATTCGGTAATGGGCAATTGATGTTCCACCGCGAGAGCGCGGGGAATGGCGATACGCTCGGTCAGCAGGAGCTGGGCATACGCCTTACCCTGAGGATCTGCCCGGAGACTGGCCGTGCCGCCCCCGCCCAGAACATCGTGGAGGAGAAAATTCAAAGCGTCGGTACCCGGCAAATAAAATCGCTCCACGGGCACTGGCTGATCCGCTTTCAAAAAGTGCGCAAAGTAACTTGCAACTCTTTCGATAGTCAGCGTCGCCGCAATCCAGGACAAAAAATCCGGGTGCCTGGCCATAATGCCAATGTTGGCTTTGTCGCCCTTGTCACCACTGCGTCCAAAAGCGAGTAGTTCGAGAGGCACATCAACAAACTCTGTTATTGAGTCGTCAGGGGCCGGTACGGCGATCGGGCTCGGCAATTCCTGAACACGGGCAACCTCAGCCCCAAACTCGGGGAGCAGCTGCCCATCGAGTTCTATCTGAATCTGCAACTGCTCCTTCGGAATGAGCATGGAGAACAGGCGAACCACCGGCGTGGGCTTTGCCCTGGCTCCAGCAAAGCTTGCCAGGCCCGGAGGGGCTGTCAGTGCCAGCCCGACCATCTCTTTGAGAAATATACCGACGCCCTTGGGGCTTGCGTGCTTCACCGCAAGCTTGACGTCCACCTCGCGACTTCTGAAGTAACGAACCGCACTGCCGAAGTGAGACTCAACACCGAGCACTTCAACACTCGTTTCCCGCAGGGGTTCAAGGCCAGCTTGTTTGAGCATGGCTTCGGTACGGGCAAAAATGCTTTCTGCCAGATGTTGCGCTTTCTGCGGGGCTCCGCGACCAATCATGGTCCAGATCTGCCCGGCCCTGAAACCGTCGGCCCAGGTTGCACTGACTTTATAGCCTGACGGTGCACCATGCCCGCGAGCACCACTCACACCCACAAGATCAGGACCGAGCTGAAACAACTCGACCCGGGTGAAGTCGCAGACAACGTCGGGCAGTAAGTAAGCACCTGGGTCGCCAATTTCGTACAACATTTGCTCGCCCACGGTGCCCACACTCACCAAACCACCGGTTCCCGAGGGTTTACTCACAGTAAAGCCACCGTCGGGCGATAGCTCAGCGATGGGATAACCCGCCGACCCCAGGGTGTCTACTATGGATTCCCAATCGGTGAAGTTACCGCCGGTAGCCTGCGTACCACACTCCAGAATATGTCCGGCCAGACTGCCCTGGGCGAGCCGATCAAAATCGTCTCTCTGCCAGTTAAAGGCATGAATACAGGCGCCCAGGGTGACCGCGCTGTCGACACAGCGGCCGGTAATAACGATGTCCGCTCCGGCGTCCAGGGCGGCAGCTATCGGGAACGCGCCCAGATAGGCGTTGATGCTGGCGATGCTCGACGGTTCGGGAAAAGACTCCCCGGAGAACATTTCAGTCTCATGGGCAAACTCTTCAGCGCGATCCGCCAGATCGTCGCCCAACACCACAGCAACTTTAAGTTCCAAACCCTGATCGGCGATAACTTTGCACAAAGCCTCCGCGCAAGCGCGGGGATTAACACCACCGGCATTTGCAAGCACCTTCACGCCCTGGGCAGCGATTTGCGAAAGATTGGGCGCCATGGCCGCGTGCACAAAGTCTGTGGCGTATCCCTTGGAAGCATCCGCCGCGCGGGCTCTGGCCATGATGGACATAGTGACCTCGGCCAGATAGTCATAAACCATATAGTCGAGATCGCCCGAGGCGAGAAGCTGTGGCGTCGCCAGCGCTGCATCCCCCCAGAAGCCGGAGGCACCACCGATACGGATACTCTCTTTGCCGGTCATAGTTATCTCTACTAAAGGTAGCCTGAAGTTCAGATAATTATGCAATACTCAATAATTATCAAGTATTGCTCAATAAATCGTTTACGCGCGATTTTTGACACTCTATGCTGCGCTCATGACCATTGGCGAGAAACCTGATGACTGAGAACGCCCGACGACGATCCAGGGAACGCCTCGAAGAGCGCGAGCGCGGCATTCTCGATGCGGCTACCAAGCTGTTTGCCACGGCTGGCTTTCACGCCACATCCACCCGAAAAATCGCTGCGGCCGCAGGCGTGTCTGAGGGCACCGTTTTTCATTACTTTGGCAGCAAGAACGAGCTGATGCTCGGTATTCTGGATCGCTTTTACAACGGCGTCCTCAATCCAAAAGCGGCCGAAGTACTCGACACAGTGATGGACACCCGGGGCCGATTGCACGCCATGGCGGTTCACCACGTCTCGTCACTCGCGGCGGACAACGCACTCATGATGCGCCTGCTGCAGGTCTATGTCGGGGTGGAGCTGGAGCTACTCGGCCAAAGCGCAAATTCGCCATTTCGAGCTCTCAATCGCAACTACGTGGGGCATCTGGATCGCGCGGTGCGTGAGGGTATTGAGAGAGGCGACCTGCGTAACACCCTCGAGGTGCGTCCGCTGCGCGACCTGTTTTTTGGGACCCTTGAGTATGGTCTCCGCACGCATATGTATCACCACGGTACCGAAGGTCTGGACGCCTATGTCGATACCCTGCTGGACCCCATGTGGGAAGGACTCCGCGACAGTCACAAAGGCGACACTGATGCGGAGCTGCTCACGGAAAGGCTTGAAGAAGTCTGTCTGCGACTGGAGCGCAGCGCCGAAAAACTCGATCGCGACTAAGCGTCAGCTAGCCGCGCGTCCCCAAAAGCTCACTGGGTTTCTACCAATAAGAACAGCGACTCCTCGGCCACGGTTTGCGTCCCGTACACTTTCGTACCTCGGGACTGCTGCGGTGCCGGGCCCAACAGTCGCAGCCACTCCCCGGGCTGTGCAACCAGAGTAGAGCTGTAACTTTACTGGCGCCGGTCAAGCTTTTGCGACACATCCACTACCACCTGAATACTGCCGTCCTCCAGCACCGTGGGCGCTAAAGCCACCGAATCTGCATCACGGGGTTGCTCCTGTACCTGGGTCCAGAAAAAACCACCACGGGCCTGCAATTCATAATCCCGGCCACTGGCACGGGCAAAACTAACGCGACCTCCAGAGATCGTGGTTAAGGTCAAAGTGTCGCTATCCTTAGTGCTTATCACTCCGCTGGTAGGCGGCTGGCTTGCGAGGGTTAAATAGAGGTTCTGAGACAACGCCAGACCGGGCAGGCTCAATAAAATCGCAAGCGCGCCAGCACACAGTTTTGATTGCGACGCGGGAAGACTGGCTTGCTTAAGGTTCACTCTCAACACCTTTTATGAGTTAGCTCGGAGTTTGGGTACTACGCGCAGACCGCGCTTTGGCTTTAGGCTTGGGCTTGGCTTTGGCTTTGGCTTTGGCTTTGGCCTTAGGCCTAGCTATAGCGAGACGCGGTTTTTTGGGCTTTACACCCTCTTCTACCAACTGGAGCAACTCAGCCACCGAACTCTCAAGGCAGTCCATAAAGAACTCGATATCCGGCAGTAGCTCCCGGGTAGAAATCACGTTAAAGCTCATTTGGCCGTCATAGCTTGGCGTTCCAATAAACAGGCCCATGCCATCTGCGAGGGGTGCCAAGCCTACGCTGCGAACCATGCGCGCACCGTTCATATACATGGGGATCTGCGGCCCCGGCACGTTGGAGATGAACAGATTACACATCCGAGCAGCCGCGCCGCTACGCAGCAGAAGTCGACTGGCCAGAACCTGTGTGGCTGCGGGCACATGCCGGGTGACATCGGTCATCAAACGGGCTGAGATACCCGACCGCGCCTCCTTACTGGCCTGAGTGGACTTGTGGATGCGCTGGAGACGCTCAAGCGGATCTTTCTCGTCGGTAAAGATCGGTGTTGTCATTGCCGAAATATTGTTGCCCGGCAGGTCCTTACCGTCATCTCCCCGTGGGCGGGCATTGATCGGTACCCAGGCGATGATCGATTCGTCAGGTAATTCGCCGTGATGCGACAGATAGCGGCGCAGCGCCCCGGCACAAATCGCTAACACAACATCGTTAATCGTAACGCCGGGTTTCAACTGACGAATGCGTTTTAGATCGTCCAGGGGCACCACCCGGGCATCAAACATTTTGTGGGGAGAAAGGTCCACATTGAAGCGCGTCGGCGGCACCGGATGCTTGTCGCCAGTATCACGCTTGGCCACGGAGTCCTGAGCCGCTTGCACCAAGCCCGGCGCGGCGCGCATGACGGTCTCGGCTATGCGCAAGGGAGAACGCAGATTGTTTTTGAAGGCCTGAGAGATTAACGCCGGCATAGCGGGAATCTCGCCGGACCCCACTTCCACTTCCTCTAGGGGCACCAGAGGTGTACCCAAATTATCGCCATCAGCCATGCTGGCAAAGAACTTCATGAGGGATGCACCGTCAACCGCGGCATGATGGATTTTTGTGGCAACCGCGTAGCAGCCTTTAGGAAGGCCCTCGACGTGGTCGAGACCCTCAACAACAAAGATCTCCCACGGCGGGCGATTCATATCCAGCGGCCGGCTGTGATAGCGCGCCATGTGAATACAAAACTGTCGCCAATCGCCCGGCTCCGGCAGCCGCCCATGCTGCATGTGGTACTCGAGATCGAAATACTCGTCTTCGACCCAGTAGGGATAGTCTATTTCCAGGGGCAGTCTTAACAGCCGACGAAAAAACACGGGGTTGTAGGCAAGGCGTTCACGCACATGGGCAATGATGTCGGTAAAGCGCACCGTCTCGCCGCCCGGCACTGTAGAAGGGTCGTAGATCGCCACGCTGGTAACGTGGGTGAGGTTATGCTCTGTCTCGGCGTAAAGAAACTGAGCATCCTGAGGGCTAAGCTGGTGCATAAATCCGTGCCTAAGCTAAGTAGTTGAAGGACGCATTATCAAACAAGCGCTCGGATCCACCTTAGGGAAGCGCCGCTGCACGTACACGCTCGATACGTCTCTGTAACTCGCGAAAAGTCTGCGCCAATTGCAGACGACGCTCAGCAAGATCATCACGGTCACCATCCACCAGTTCGAGATTGTCCATGAGTCGATACCCATTGCTGAACAGCAGTTTGCCGATGGACGCCTCAGAGCTAATACGCCGCTGAAGATAAGCCTGTCGCCCATAGGCCAAGGACTTCTGCACGCAGTCCTTCTCGCTCAGAGGGTCTCCCGGTGCGTGCCGGGCCATTACATCCGCGACGACGCGATAGGCCTCTACAAAAGGTAGCAGCACAGCATGTGCCATACGCGGCTGGAGACGGGAAAAAATCGCCAACGGTGCTCCAGCCTCGTCCAAAGCCGCCTCCCAGGCAGGCTGGTAGCGCGATAGTTCGTTGTTCACATCGCGGCGAAACTCTTCTTTGGGGGCGTAGAAAAACTCGAACTTAAAGTAGTCCCGCAAGCGCTCTGCCTCTTCCCAAAAAGCGTCGCTACCGGTTTGCTCGAGCTGAGCCATGTTCACCAGGGCCAGCTCAACAATGGACTTGTTAAGAAAATAATGGATCACCATGTTGCGGTAGTAACTCGCCACGCCGTGTTGCTCTGCGGCGATGGTGTACACCTGCTCCGGACCGTCGTCGTAGCGCGTTAACAATCCGCTACCTATCATTTTGTCAGTAAGATCCGAGACCTCCGTGGGATCCTGTTGATCCAGATCCCGGGTCAGGCCGATATGTCTTTTACGCGCCCAATCCGTGAGAGCAACCACCTCAGAACTCAGTTCATCGGCGGTGAGTGCGCGGGGTGCGGATCCGAGCAACACCATACTGATAAGCGAGGGCAAGGTAATGGGCGATACCTTGTTGACCGCCACACCCACCGCGAAGGCTACCTGCTGCAACTCTCTGGGATCATCTGGCGACGGCGCTTTGGGCAGCACCACAGGCTCTCCAAAGTCGAAATAGATTTTACCCATGGGCTGACGAAGACCGCGCAGATAGCCGATAAACCAGCTGAGGCTCTCGGGTCTTTTGGTCGCTCCGGACTCCATCGCGGCGTAGTCCTTAACGTCGCCAATCATGTCGTAGCTGATAGAAATTGGAATGATGTGTAGATTCTCGGCGCCCGTGGCATGGGCGGAATCCATGACGTACTTGAGCAGGCCATAGCGTGGAGGCATGAGCTTGCCCACGCGCGAACGGGTGCCCTCAAAAGCCCAGGACAAAGGAAAACGCTTTTCCATCAGATAACCGATGTACTGGCGTAAGACCGCTTTGTAGAGAAGGTCGTCCTGAAAGCTTCGGCGTATAAAGATCGCGCCGGCCCGCTTGGCAATAAAGCCCAGACCCGCAAAGGCCATGTTTACGCCGCCAAGGATGTGCGGTGCCGGAAAATCGTTGTCCGCGCACATGGCATTCACGGCGAAACCGTCAACGTGGGTCTTGTGCGTCCACAACAGCGCCGTGGGATATTCTCGAGACCATTGCCTCACCCGCGCCAAACCTTCTTTGTTGATGACTACATCAGCGTCATAGCCAAGACGCATGACCCAGTGATTGAGTTGCGCCATGACGTCGAGCCAAAACGGCTGTGGCCGCGCTATGAGCTCGCGCATAATCTCCTCGGACTCATGGAAGAGATCATCCATACTCCGGCCAGTTTTTGCCGACACTTCGTCGAGTGCCGCACGAAACTTGGCACTGGCCAGGAGGTTGCTGGCAACCCGGCGAGGGACTTTGTAGCGACTGCCCTGCAAGCGACGCTCGGCGACATCCAAAGCCAGCCCGGCCTGTCCCGCGACAAAGGAAGCGAGAGCATCGTTATCGACTTCGACGCCCTGAAGCTTCTGTAAACGGTCGCGCAACTGATCAATGGTTGCCGGCTCACCGGCAATGCAGACAACACGCTCCGGATGCTGGCGCATAATGCGACGGGCCCGAAAGGGACCTGGACGCCTGGGACTGCCAAAGAGTAAATCCCGGGGACGGGGTCGTGTACTTTTTTCCTGAAGGGATGTGCGCCACACCACGCGCAAAGGCAACACCATCGTATCCCCCGGCAGATCCAACAGGGGTCGCAAAGGAGTCGTCACAGGGTTCTCGCGGTCGAGTACCAGCGGCAATACGCACTCATGCACGTCGGCAGTGATAGCGTGCTCGCTAATCGATGTCTGCAAAAACTCTTCGAGCTGGTTTTGCTCGATGCTGTGTGCCGCATCCAGTACCGCGATAACGCGCTCACTGGTCTTAAGATTCTGCCAGGGCTGGCTTGTCATAGAGGGGCCCTTTTTGCCGCGCATCGCGCGGTAGTTTTTTATTATGTAGTTTGGCGAAAGTTCATGACCGATCATACCAGTCACAACGCGTTGAGGGAGTGGCAACTAAGCGCGAATAAACTGGTCTATGTTTCATAGGAAACGTAACAAGTTAAACACAGTTAAGAGGCTTTAGTGATCTGTGGATGATCCACAACAGGAACGCCGGCGCATGGGCCGCACCATGCAGGTCTTTGCGTGGCTCGCAGTGATGGCCCTGCTCATGCTGTATTTCGGTGATGTGCTGGATCGACAGCGCAACCCGAATCGCAGTGTGGATACCGCAGTCACGGCTGAGGGCGTGCGAGAGGTAGAACTGCGACGCAATCGCATGGGGCACTACCTTAGCGCGGGTACCATCAATGGCGCAGAGGTTGTGTTTCTTTTAGACACGGGTGCCACCGGGGTGGCGATACCAGCGGCACTTGCCGAGCGACTGTCACTCCCCAAAGGCAGGGCAATCATGACTAACACCGCCAATGGTAGTACGCGCAGCTATCTCACGCGTTTACAGGAGGTAGGTGTGGGCGACATTCGCCTGAACAATGTTGAGGCCTCTATCACCCCGGGGCTTCAGATGAACGAGGTTTTGCTGGGCATGAGTTTTCTCAAGCACATTGAATTCACCCAGCGCGGCAACACCCTGACGCTTCGTCAGTATCCCTAGCTTCGCCGCTCAAAGGAATGCAGCCTGGGGCCCTCCTGCTACCAGCTCCTTGTTTACCGGTGTTCAGTGCTCCCAGGCGGGGAGCGCCTCAAAACCCGGCCCCAAAGGAATTTCCATACCGTTATCTGTGGGTGCAAAAGACTGCCCTACCATCTCATCGTAGGCACTACGCTGAACAAGCACCATCTCTGCGGCGCGCAATTTGGACAGGGCGGATTTCATATCCAGTAAATTGCGAGTTTTGAGCGGTTTACCATCGTCCGCGGCGATCAACAGACGTCCTTCCGGGACATCTGCATAGGCGATGTAAAGACTTAGATCCACGGACTCAACAACGATGCGATCGATCGTCCGAGTCTTGAGGTCACTGAGCATCACTTTCATGACTTTTAGGAAGCACCTGTCGCCCAAAACGACAGTCTGCCGTGTTTCTGCCTAAAGATCGTCGTAAAAGCGTCAAAATCTGACACCGAATCTGCGACCATGCTGACAAAAGTTGGACGCGAGGAGTTCGCCGTACACACCGGCGAAAGATTTCCTTCAAGATCGTATCCGGAGAGTAAATACGCGAACACTATGTTGCTTAATCGCCAAAACACACGCTACAGCTGCGAGGGAGACTTCCTTGAGTCAGCGCCTCGCTGCCCGGGCGTGTACCGTTTTTTCAGTGCGGACGATGCGTTGCTGTATGTGGGCAAGAGTATCGACATCGGGACACGCCTGAACAGCCACTTTGCCGATGCCCGGGAGCCAGGACGTCAGCAACGCATGATGGCAGCCGTAGATCGCGTTGATTGTCAGCTGACCGCCGGTGAAGTCGGCGCATTACTTATGGAAAATGCCGCGATAAAAGCAGAAGCTCCCCTGTACAACCGGAGGCAGCGGCGCAGCCGCAAGCTTTGGACGCAGCGCCTTCAGGAAGACGTAGAGGGCTTTATGCAGGTGGTTCCCAGTGACTTTTGCCCTGCAGGAGAGCGTATTGAATCCGTGTTCGGCCTGTTTAGATCCCGTAGGCACATCGATGAGTCCCTGCGAAGCCTTGCCCGGGAACACGGTCTTTGTCTGCGGATGCTCGGCGCGGAGCGCGGCAAAGGTCCCTGCTTTCAACAACAAATTGGCCGCTGTGCGGGCGCCTGCGCCGGACAAGAAAGCGCCGCTGATCACAATGCCCGCCTCCTGGCCGCCTTGGAGAAACAGCGTATCGCAGCCTGGCCGTTTCCCGGCCCCGTTCTCATTGTTGAAGAGCGGGATAAAGGCAGCAAATACGATGGGACAAACGCTCCACTACAGCCCAAACGACAGTTCCACCTGCTCAACCACTGGTCCTACCTCGGCACCTACACACGTCGAGATCGCGCTCGCCAGGCCGCCAAACGAGAGAGCGAACTTATCTTTGATCGTGATACCTATCGAATTGCGGTCAGAGCATTGCGCTTGAACCCCGGCCAGCTTCTGGACGGAGCCAGTGGCGAATTTATCGACAACCCATTTGCAGTGGCCTCTCTTCGACCTGCACCTGCCGTCTCTCCCTCCCGTGAAGCAGCATCAAGCGACGCGCCGAATACTCCCCTGGAAACACGGCAGGCGTGAACGCGCTCGTCTGGTTAAAGCGTGATTTGCGCTTACAGGACCACGAACCGCTGGAAGCGGCTCTGGCGACCGGTCTACCCGTAGTACTGCTTTATTGTTTTGAACCAGAGCTTTTGACGGACCCTCATTACGATGATCGGCACTGGCGATTCGTCTGGGAGTCTCTTAGCGATTTGCGCCAGACGCTCGACCCCCGGTCTCGGGCACTACAGATTTGCCAGGGAGAGCCTCGGGATATCTTTCGGGCTCTTGCCGCGGCAAAGCAGATACACAGCGTGTACTCCCACGAAGAAACGGGCCTGGCAAAGACCTTTGCTCGGGATCGCGATGTCGCAAAAACACTCAAAACTCACGCTATTCCCTGGCAGGAGTTTTCGAGTAACGGCGTACAGAGAGGCCGCAAAAATCGCCGGGGCTGGAACCAGAACTGGACCCGGCACATGTCCAAAGCCCGAAGCGTCACCGACCCCCGCAAGATTCAAGGCAGCAGAGAGTGTGAGCAGGTGCTCAGGGCATTTCATCTACAAGACCCACCGAAGCATTGGCAGGCTCCCAGCAGTAGCTTTCAGTCCGGCGGCGAACGCGAGGCCCAAAAAACCCTCAGGGACTTTTTGCAGCGGCGCTCCCCCGGCTACGCCCGAAACATTTCTAAACCGCGGGCAAGTCGCCAGAGTTGTTCTCGACTATCCCCTTACCTGGCCTGGGGAAATCTGAGTATTCGGCAGGTCTTTCAGGCTCTTAAGGAAACGCAGGAAGCACAGGGCCCGAGCCGGGCTCTTCAGGCTTTTGAGTCCCGGCTGCATTGGCACTGTCATTTCATTCAAAAGTTCGAAATGGAATGTCGTATGGAACACGAGGACATCAATCGCGGCTACCTCACGCACCCGCGGTCGCGAAACGATAAGTTCCTGAAGGCCTGGACCGAAGGTCGGACGGGTTATCCACTCGTAGACGCGAGCATGCGCTGTCTCGCCGCCACGGGGTACATCAATTTTCGTTCCCGAGCGATGCTGGTCAGCTTTTTAACCCATCATCTTTGGCAGGACTGGCGTACGGGCGCAGCACATCTCGCCTCGTTATTTTTGGACTTTGAGCCCGGGATTCACTTTGCACAGTTGCAAATGCAGGCGGGCGTCACCGGTATCAATACCATCCGTATCTACAACCCGGTTAAGCAGTCCGAGGAGCACGATCCCGAGGGTGACTTCATTCGCCAGTGGGTACCGGAGCTTGCTGAGGTGCCCGCTCCGATGATTCATCGCCCCTGGGAGCTAAGTCCGATGGAACAACTCATCTACGGACTGGACAGCAGACCTTACTGCCCCCCGGTTGTGGATGTGAGCGAAACCTATCGCAGCGCCCGGGACAGGCTGTGGGCATTAAAGGACGACGCCTTGGTCAAACGGGAGCGAGAACGAATCCTGGCGCGGCACATCGAAAAGCGTTACTCCCCGGCTACATAGCCGCCAGCACGGCAACAGCCGCCACCGCCATTCCGATCAATAGTGCGATACCGTAGCTGAACATCAGAAATAGCGACTTTCCAATCGCGCCTGGCCAGCCACTGGCATAAGTGCCGCGCAGGGCAAGCAGCAGGTAGATGATGAGCACTATAGAAAACAAGCCGTCGATACGCAGACTAACCAGCTCAAGGAGCACCGTTAACAAATATAGAAGGTAAACAAAGGTGTGGTAGTGCAGCGCAAAAACCAGGTGCTGCAAGTAGTGGAATGGAGAGAGTGCGTAAACCAGCTTCAGAAGCAGTGCGAATACCGGCAGCATGACAAACATCACCTGCGGAAGGTACTCGAAGAGCTGGCCAATATAGTCACTGGGGTCGTCGCTGACCTGAGAAGCGTTAGTCTCAATGCGCTTTTCCAGCTCCGTCACCCACTCGGGACCGCCATCTAACAGGTTTACCGTAAACTTCCGGGAAGCCTCCTCAGAATCCAGGGCGGCGTCGATCTCCTCTAAAACCTGCACAACCTCTTCGTTGCCCGCGGCCCGCTCTTCGGCAATTTTCTTTGCTATCGCACTATCGACTCTGTCTGGCGCTGCGTCCGACAGGACCTCTTCAAGCTCTTCGTCATTCGAGTCAACATCCAGGCCAAAGGACACAGTCGGGCCCACAGAGTCCTCTCCTGAACCGCCGGAACCCACGACATAGCTCGCCATCAGGGAAAGGGTGAGGAACAGCAAAAAGGAGACCACGATATACAGCCGGAAAGGTGGCATGTATCGAGCGCGGCGGCCCGCGTTGAACTCTGCCGTCAAAAACCCCGGACGAAACAGTAGCGAAGAGAGCGTTCGCCAGACCCGCGAATCCCAGGTAAACACGTCACCCATAATGTCGGTGACGGCTTCCCCAAAGTGCAGGTCACCCCGACCCTCTCGTTGACCGCAGTTTGTGCAGAATTGCCCGTCGAGGGGGGTATCGCAATTGCGGCAGTTGGCGGCGGGTGCCTCCACGCGGGATGGCTCCTAAGCAGTTTCTCAGGGCGTCAGTCTAGCAGTGGCTGTAGCTCCTGACTCAATAAGCACCACGCGCAAACAAAACGGCAGGCACGGTCGCAAACAACAAACGAATGTCCATCCACAATGAGCGCTCGTGGATGTAACGAATGTCCAGCTGAACCTGCTCGTCAAAAGGAATGTCACTGCGACCACTCACCTGCCAGATGCAAGTGATGCAGGGCTTTACAGAGAGACGCAGGCGGTCCATGGCTGTGTACTGAGCAACCTCTGCAGGGACAGGAGGTCGCGGACCCACCAGGGACATTTCACCGATCCATACATTCCACAGCTGGGGTAACTCATAAATAGACGCCTTGCGGATGAATCGACCGACACGAGTAATGCGGGGATCGCGCTTCATCTTAAAAGTCATCCCACCATCCATCTCATTTTGCGCTGCCAGCTCTGCTTTGCGTGCTTCGGCATCCGTATACATGGAACGAAACTTCCAGCACTTAAAAGGACGGCCGCGACGGCCGATACGCGTCTGAGAGAACAGCACCGGGCCGGAAGACTCAGATTTCACCGCAAACGCGGTAATAAGAAGTAGAGGAAGGAGTGCAAGGAGTGCAACGGAGCTGACAAAGAGGTCAATGCTTCGTTTCACGAACGGATACAAACCATCGTGGGCATCTCGCAACCAACCGGTGTAGCTGGTCGCAAGAAGTTGAGTGCCCGCGGTGATGGCTTCGCCAGGCTCAATAAGCACAGACATTGTTAGTTCTCCAAAACGACTTCACATGATCAATGCCTGTAATGGAGCAACCCGCGCACCATACATGAAATACTTAGTATCTTATTGTTTTATATGGTTGTTATGTACACACTTTTTACGGCGTTATTGAGTCGGTCAGTCACCTTGCAGATAAAGTCGCATTTTGCAATGCGATAGAGGAATGTATTGGCGGTGCTTGCTCGCAGACACACCGGTCAACACCCAATCGAGAGATAAACTATTGTTTTAGTTACACATTTTTAAAAGATGGCGAAACTGGCACGCCAACTTCTCGTTGTACGGCACTGACTGTTAAAGCAACCTCTAAGCATGGAAACACAGCTGCCCAAGCAAGAAGAGCTCAGCATGATTACCTGCTCTTACGCGCCAGACTTTAATCGCTGTGAACGCCTGTGCCTGTCCGTAGACCGCTGGGTTAGCGATGAAATCATCCATTGGCTCGTGGTCCCCAAGCGAGATTTAGCGCTCTTCAAAGCCCTTTCAAATAATCGACGGAATGTCGTCGCCGTCGAAGACGTCGTTCCCGGCCGCTACCCGCCAGTAACAAATGGTGGCTGGACAATTGCAACTCTGGAGCAGCTTCCAAAGTGCCCGCGCGTTACATCTTCAAAGTAACTCCACGAATTCAGATATTTCCTGAGGTATGACCATGGGCTCTCTCACTTACAAACCCGGATGCGACTGCTTCAACTCTCTGGGTATTCCCGTCGACAACCTCACACTCGAAAGCGCGGTGGAGAAAATTATCGCCATGGCATCCGCAAAAGACGGACGCGCTCGCCTGGTATCGACGCTGAACGCAGACTTCCTCGTCAACTGTTTAGGTACGGCGCTCTCCCGTCCGCGACACCCGGAGCTTCTGGAAGTGTTGCGCAGCTCAGACCTGGTTACCGCTGACGGATTCCCTATCGTTTGGTTGAGCCGCCTTCTGGGCAGACCCATCAGCGAGCGCGTGTGCGGCTCGGATCTCGTACCCGCAATTGCTGAGAGAGCCGCTCAGGAGGGTCTTTCGATTTTCCTTCTTGGGGGCGCCGCTGGTGTGGCCGCAGAAGCCGGAAAAGTCCTGGAGGCCTGTTACGGGGGTTTAAAGATTGCTGGCACCGCAGCCCCTTTTGTAAAAACTACGGGTCGTGATTTAGCCTCATCGGCGGAAGACGACCGCGCTCTCCTGGAAGAGATTCATGCCTCCAAAGCAGACATCCTCCTGGTGGGCCTCGGTAACCCCAAACAGGAACTCTGGTTCAACCGTAATCGCAAGCAGCTGAATACTCCGGTATCAATCGGTGTGGGCGGCACTTTCGAGTTCGTGATCGGTTCCGTTCGCCGGGCTCCTGCTGCATGGCAGGCCATGAACCTCGAGTGGGTGTACCGAATTCTTCAGGATCCCGGTCGCCTTTGGAAGCGCTACAGTAAAGGCCTGTTCAAGCTCAGCGCTCTCGCTGCGCCCGTGATTCTTCAGCGCGCGAAGGAAACTTTCCAGTTTGGAAAAGCCACGCTTCCTGGTCCGGGGCCTCTCCCCTGGCAGCGGCTGTGGTCTTCTCGCGATCAGTCTATCGCCCTTCTTCCTCTGCCGCGTCGTGTCGGCGATGAGTACCTTCAACGCGTCGTCGAAGATCTCGCAAAGGAAGCAGACTTTGGAGAGTTACGCATCCTCGACTTCTCTGAGGTAAAACGTATCGAGCTCAGCGCCCAACAAGAATTGTTCAATCTGGCGAGTCTGCTCCACAGTCAACGAGATCAGATTCAGCTTATGGGCATGTCCACGCAGGTGCGCCGACAACTCACCGCCGCCCGACTTATGGATCTTTTAGAGAACGATAACGGCGGCACCATCGATAGCCTCGCTGGCCGATCCGATGGCCCTGCGTCCTTTAGCTGCCAGTCCTACGCGTTAAAAGACGCAACACTATCGATGTTGTCGGGTCGCGTGAATCGTGAGTCGCTCAGCGAAATAGGCTTTGTGGAATGCCTGTTGCACGGTGCTCGAGATCGGCACTGCATCATTGATTTCCGCAATGTAGACCTTCTGGAAAGCTCGGGCATTGCAGAACTTATGCCGCTGTTCACCCACTCAGGGCAAGCTGGCTCGGCGGTGTACCTCAGCGGAGCTGGCCACAACATCAAGCAAATGCTGCGCATGGCGGAGATAGATAGCACCGCAGAGATCATCAGCGATCGACAGCTCCTCGAGCGCATCAGTAAGGAAAGCCTCGAGGGTTCCGGCGAGAACCATCGCGGTGGCTAAACTGAGCGGCGTCTACGTTGTCTTGCTCAACTGGAATGGCTGGCGGGAGTATTCGCGCAAAGGCGTTTCTCAAGGCAATAGAGCACATTGCTATGCACCCTATTTTGGGTGCCGGGGAGGACAGCGCCTACGGCCTTTCCTATCAAGATATTGTTGCCAAGTCCTTCTTCCCCTCTGACCTAGGGCTCATCGGCGTGACCTACAAGTACGGCATCGTCGGCGTGATTTCGTACCTCACCATGCACGGAAAAATCTGGTTAAGGCTTTGGGCTGCGAATATGGATTGCCGGGACGCCGACGGACGCATTAACCCTTTGCTATGGGGTATGTTGATTTTTATGACAGCGCAAACCTTCAATCTGGCGCTCAATCCCGGACTTGCCTACGCTCAGGGGATCACTCTGGGTAGTCTCGCGCTCTCCCTGGCCAGTTTGCACCGGGTGCGTTGCGCCAACGTGATCAAGCACAAATCCCCCGCCAACACCCTTGCACCGACGCCCAATCTGTCCATACTGGGCACCTAAATGATAATGGCGTTCATGATGACTCACAGAGACGCGTGCTTTGTCGGACAAGTGATATGACAGATGCCCTCAAGCTATTGATGGTTGAGGACAGTCCTTCTTTGGCTGCGATTTACAACGCGTATCTGTCTGCAGAAAACTATCAGATCATCACCGTGGATTCTCTGGGGCGTGCGCACGCTACGCTCGATGCATTCGTGCCGGACTTGATACTCCTGGACATCGAGTTACCTGACGGCAATGGCATTGATTTCCTTAATCACGCAATGACTCTGGATAACCCGCCAAAGGTGGTCGTTATGACCGCCCATGGCACTTCGGATATGGCGGTCAACGCAATCCAGATGGGTTCTTCCGACTTCCTGACCAAACCCTTTGACGCGGCGCGACTCAAAGTCACCATGGGCAATGCTGCGGCGCAGCTGGACCTCGGCAAGCAGATAGAGGAGCTCTCGAGTAAGCAGCGCAAAACCTACGCGGGCTTTATCGGCTCATCCAATGCCATGCAGACGGTCTATCAGACAATAGACTCTCTCGCTCCGTCTGACGCCACGGGGTTTATCGTCGGTGAGAGCGGTACGGGTAAAGAACTCGCCGCCGAGGCGATTCATGCCCATAGCAAGCGTGCGGTCAAGGAGTTTGTCGCCATTAACTGCGGCGCAATCCCCGGGGAACTGATGGAAAGCGAGCTATTTGGCCATGTTAAAGGCGCCTTCACCGGCGCCAGCGCTGCCCGTGAAGGCGCAGCTAGCGTTGCCAATGGCGGTACTCTGTTTCTCGACGAGATCTGTGAAATGGATCTTGATCTGCAAAAGAAACTTTTGCGATTCATTCAGACCGGCACCTTCAGAAAGGTTGGCAGCAACACTCTGGAGACCGTAGACGTGCGGTTTGTCTGTGCAACCAACCGGGATCCTTTGGTTGAAGTCCGCGAAGGACGTTTCCGTGAGGATCTTTTCTATCGACTGCACGTGGTACCTCTCCGACTACCCCCACTGCGAGAGCGGGACCGTGACATACTTATGATTGCCCGCCACTTTCTCGACTTGTATGCGACGCAGGCCGGAAAAGACTTTACGGGTTTTTCTTCGGCGGCAGAGGAACAACTGCTGCGCTATGTGTGGCCCGGTAACGTACGACAACTACAAAACGTGGCACAGCAAGCCGTGGTGCTTAACCAGGGAGAGCAGATTGAGATCGATATGCTCGCGCTGAATGTCCACCACGGTTTGATAGAGCGTGTCGAAAAAGAAAACAACACCGCTCCGGCAGCGGCAAGCTCCGAGCAGGATGGGCTGGCAATACGCCGTGCCATTGAGCCTCTCTGAATGGTTGAAAAACGGGCCATCGAGGCTGCGGTAAGCGCCTGTGAAGGCAACATTAATCGCGCTGCGGGACTTCTCGAGGTGGCGCCGTCAACCCTGTATCGCAAGCGTCAGGCCTGGATTGACGATAGCGGTGACCAGCAAATTGGCAATAACGAAAAAGAGGGATAAAACGTGTACGGTTTAATTAATAGCACTCTTCAGGACATGGTGATTAAACACTTTGGTGAAGAGCAGTGGAAGGAAGTGCACAAGTGCTCCGGCGTGGCTGAAGATTCATTTCTCACTATGCGCCGCTACGACGACGAGAGCACTTACAAGCTTGCCGGGGCAGCTTCAGAGGTTCTGGAAGCGCCCATAGACACCTGTATGGAGATGTTCGGCAAACATTGGGTGGACGAGATAGCGACCAAGAATTTCGCACCGCTCATGGATGCAACGGGAAACGACACTGTGGGCTTCCTGCACAATCTGAACAACCTCCATGATCGCATCGCGAGTACCTTTTTGGACTATGTCCCTCCGCAGTTTCGCGTTGAGGATATCGATAAGGATGCGGGGAAGTACTTTGTCCACTACTACTCCGAGCGCAAGGGTCTTACGTCTTTCGTCACCGGGCTTCTAGGCGGGCTGGCAGACCACTTTGGGGACACCCTGGAAATTTTTGCCGTATCCATCGATGACGATGGCGAGGGTACGCATAGCGTATTTGAACTCAGCATCCAGTGACTACTGAACCAAGACTCGCGTGGACACAGCTTGAAAAACTGTTCACGGTCATTCTCTGCATCAATGATGATGGAGAGATCGTTTACAGCAGTGAAACTCCCAGACGCCACTTACCCGCTCTGACGAACGGGCGGTCTTTTTTCGACATTTTTAAACTTTTACGTCCTACCGCCGCGCGGAGTGTTCCCGAGGTGCGCGAGCATGTGACGTCGCTGTTCCTGGTAAAGAGCCTTGATGAGCGTTTTGCCATGCGCGGACAAATGGTCGAAACCACCTGGAATGGCAAGCCCGTGCTGTGTTTTTGTGGCGCCCCCTGGGTCTTTTGGATGAACTCCCATTGTCCGGACATAAAGCTCGGCATGGATGACTTCTCACCGCAGGACTCTCAGCTTGACCAGCTCTTTTTGATGACCACGGAGCAGCGCATGGTCAGCGACCTCGAGAAATTGAACGGCGAACTTCAGGAAGCCAAGCTTGATGCCGAGGTGGCACAAGCAACCAAGAGCGCGATGTTCGCGCGCATGAGTCATGAAATGCGCACACCCCTCAACGGCGTTGTGAGCGCCTTGTCTCTTATGGGAGACGAGGAAGTAGGGCCAAAGGCCCAGGAGTTGCTCGCCCTGGCTGAAAGTTCATCGCGCAACCTGCTCCACGTCATCAACTACGTGTTGGATATTTCCAAGATAGAGGATGGTGACGAAGTTTTCGAAAGCACTATCTTTGAACTGCCACTGCTGCTGCGCGGGGTGACGGACATTGTTCGCGCGCGGGCAGTAGAAAAAAATCTGGATCTCTCCTGGTATATCAGCCCTCTCCTAAGCAGCTACTACCTGGGCGACAAGGCCAAACTGCGCCAGTGTCTCCTCAACCTGATTACCAACGCTATCAAGTTTACTCACTCCGGGAGCGTTACCGTCCGCGCGCTGCCCTCTACAAGTTCCGGGGAGGAATTTGTCCGCTTTGAAGTGGAAGATACGGGCAGAGGTATCAGTAAAGAGAACCAACAACTGATCTTTGAACCCTTTTGGACAGGCAGTTCTGCTACGCCGGATCACGAAGCTGGTACGGGTCTCGGCCTGGATCTAGTACGGCGTTATGTCGAGGTCATGGACGGGAGTCTGGGAGTCACCTCTCAGCCAGGCAGAGGCTCGCTTTTCTGGCTGGATGTACCTCTTGAGGTCGGGCTGGAGGAGAGTCTTGGGCAAAGCGCCGGCGCTCCACTGGCTGCGGACGTTCCAACGCGCTTTCAGGGCACCGTGTTACTGGTAGATGACAACTCAACAAATATGTTGCTTGGGCGACTCATTCTTGAATCTCTGGGAGTGACTGTCGAGGAAGCCAAAGATGGTTCAGTGGCCGTAAAAAGAGCACTCAGCGAAACCTTCGATCTGGTTCTCATGGATCTGAACATGCCTGTGATGGACGGTGTCGCGGCCACCACAAATATTCGCAGAGAACGGGACGGGACAGAGCTGCCCATCGTGGCCCTCACCGCTTACGCCAGCAGTGAAGAAAGAGATCGCTGCCTGAGGTTAGGCATGAACGACTATTTGACAAAGCCTATCGTCAGGGATCGTCTGGCGGAACAGCTGAATCGCTGGTTACCGGCCGATGTAACTAGTGAGCCTCAAGCAAAGCGTGACATCACCCAGGAGAAAGCCCCTGAGCCCGACCTACCACCCGAGCTGGCAACAGACGTATTGGATGATCTCCGTGCCCAGATAGGTGACGCCAGCCTCGCCACGGTATTGGACCAGTTTGAAAGCGAAGTACAGAGTCGCTGGACAAGTTACGCTCAAGCCACCGCCGAGGGAGAGCTGGAAGCCATGATCCGGGAGGTTCATACCCTGGCCAGCACCTGCCGCAGCCTCGGATTAAGCCGTGCGGGCGAGCATTTTGCGGCGCTTGAAGAGCAGATGCGCGAATCTCAATCAGCTCCAGCGGGCGATTTGTCGGCATCAGAGCAATTGCTCCAAAGCGGTCTTGGGGCCCTCGCCGAATTTCGCAAAGTCTAATTCACGCTAAACGACTGACTCTGCTACGCTCAAATCAAACGTTGCTCTAATTGAAGGTCTTAAGCATGCGCATAGTTCTGTGGATTCTGGCTGTCCCGGTCTTACTCATTGTTCTGGCGGCAATTCTGATACCGCTCTTTCTTGACGAGAAGGCCCTGGTGGACATCGTGGCAAAGCAGCTACAAGAAGAAAGCGGCGCGGTTCTTCGCGTTGATGGCGATGCCTCGCTCTCGCTGTTTCCCAAGGTCGCTCTGGCAGCCACTGATGTAAGCCTCGATGTGCCCGAAAGAAACACCCGCATAGTGGCGAAATCCCTGTCCGCAGGCGTAGCTCTTATGCCTTTGTTCAAAAGCAGCGTCGAGATCGACAGTATTCAGGTGCAGGGGCTTACCGTAACGTCTGAAGCTGTGGACGAGGAAGCCGCTAAAGCAGAAGCCATGGACACCTCAACACTGAGCAATGCAGAGCTTGAAAAATTCTATACACTCAGGGCCCAAGTACGCGCTAAAGCACAGGCAGAGGCTGCCGCGACCATGATAGTCGCACCGCTGGCCTTAGAGGTCGGCGAGCTTTCCTTGAGCAATATCAAAGTGATTACCGTAGACAGCGCTGGTGTCCCCATCAGCGAACTTCAATTGCGACAACTCACCGCCAAGGATTTCAATCTTGATGGCCGTGTGGTGCCGTTAACCGCTGACGTCATCATTCCGTCGGGCGACGATGCCCCGCCCCTGGAAATCACCCTTGCCGGCGAATTCAGGACCGATCTCAATGCAGAAAAGCTCAGTCTGGATAGCCTGAATGTTCGAGTCACGGGCGCCACGCCTGATGCCATTACACTGGGCTTGAGTGGCGAGTTTGCACTGGATACCCAGGTCGCGGACCTGAGCCTGGAGCTGCAAACCGGCGATCTGAAAGGCGGCGGTACCCTGCGCTATGCCAGTTTTGAGAGCCCCCAGATTGATGCAGATCTCGCCCTTACGGAGCTTAATCCCGCGCTTCTTGTTCTCGCCGGACCCGATGCTGCTGCGGAAGTCGCGCAGGATAACGTGCCTTCGGTCGGGTCCACGCCGCTGCCCCTAAACGCTCTCCGCATGATCGATACCCGCGCGAAGCTTCGCATCGATAGGGTTATCCTCGATGCCCACGAGCTCACCGATGTCAGCGCCGCTTTGCGGGTGGTAGACGGTGTGGCAACACTCGACCCCGTCTCTGCCCGGGTGCACGGCGGTGACATCAACTTCTCGGCGGTGTTCAACGGGCGCTTCAACGTCGCAACCCTCGCCACCGAGGGTGGTGTAAAAGCACTGGATGTAGCGCAGGCAGTATCTGCGATGGAGCTGGGTATGGAAGCACGGGGGACGGCCAATCTCGATTGGTCCCTCAGCGGCTCTGGCTCCAGCAGTGATGCTCTGACCCAGTCCCTGACAGGGCCTATTAGCTTCACCACTAAAGACATCACACTGGCCGGCATCGGTATAGAGCAAATGTTCTGCACGGGCGTGGCGCTGGTTAATCAGGAGTCCTTAAACGCAGAGTTTCCGGGGGATACCCACTTTGACGCCTTGGAAGCAGAAGTGATGTTAACGAACGGCGTGGCAAACTTAAGTCCCCTCACGGCGCAGCTCGCTGCGGTAGGGCTGCAGGGCAATGGCACGCTGGATTTGGAGTCTCAGGATCTGCGCGCCAGCTTTCGCGCGCAACTGTCCCCGGCTTTGGGAGAGTTAGATCCCGCGTGCAGAATCAACGAGCGCTATACCGATCTTCGCTGGCCCGTGGAGTGTAAGGGCAACCTCGCCGATGATCCTGCAGGATGGTGCGGTGTCAACACCAGCGAAATCATCAAGGACCTCGCGGAAGGTGAACTCAAACGCAAGGCCAGCGATGAGGCCGGAAAGCTATTCAACAAGCTCTTTGATCGCGGTTAATTCAGTACTCGGTAGCCGCGGCCGCTGAGGCAGCGCTTCACAACCCTGACCTTGTCGCGCTCCCCCTCAGAGACGCCTTTCGCGCCTCCCGTAACGGCGCCTACCCCGGCACCTCGAACCGCACCCTCGGTGCTATCGCGAACGATAGCGCCCACGGCACCACCGACAACCGCACCGGAGGCCGCGCCTCGGGCAGCTTTTTCCCCCGTGCGCACCTCGTCTGCGTAGACTTCGCACTCCGCTTTGTCCGCGGCGTACTTAGCCAAATCGACACCCTTGCGGTCGATAATGATTTCGTCCATTGTGGTGCAGCCACCTAGACCGCTCCCCACACAAACAGCCATCAATGACAGGCTAAGGAGCTGTTGCCGAGCCGATAGATACATAGAGTGCGACCTCTGAACTGGGAGAGATAGGAGCTTCTACGCAGCAAAAGCCCTTTTCTGTCGGACGACATATGCCTGTCAGGGTTCCATTTTTTCTGCCGCGACCAGCTCCCGCACATCTTCAAGGAGCATCTTGGCATCAAAGACGATCCCATCGCGCACGGTGTAGCGAACACCGCCTACACGCTCTACGGACCCAGTCTCACGATTTAAACGGCGGTGACCCGTGCCATAAAGCAGTTTGAAATTGGCTAAGGGATTCTCATCCAAAATAACCAAATCCGCTTTTTTACCCACTTCAACCGTACCGATCTCCCGGTCAAGGCCCAACAACTCAGCGCCATCAAGTGTTGCTGCCTTGATCACCTCCAGGGGATGGAAGCCCGCTTCCTGGAGTAACTCAAACTCGCGGATGTACGCGAAACCATAGACTTTGTAGATAAAGCCTGCGTCCGAACCCGCAACCACACGACCACCGGCGTTCTTGTAGTCGTTTACAAACTTCATCCAACGCTGGAAGTTTTGCTTCCAGTCGATTTCCTTTTGCGTGGTCCAGTCAAAAAAGTAGGACCCGTGGATATCAGGATCTGCTTCGAAAGCCCGCGCCATGTAAGACGGTACGTAGTCCTCCATCCAGTCCGCATTGCGAGCCCGCATGAGGTCACGGTTAGCTTCATAAATAGTGAATGTGGGCGACAGCGTGAAATCCAGGTCAACGAGCTCAGCAATGGTACGTTGCCAGGTTTCAGACCCCGGAGCCGCGGCCTGTAACCACAAGCGCCCTGCTTCGCCAAAACGATCCTGCTCGTTGCTGTAGTTATAGTCGTGGGGGTAGTCCTGAATGACACGATCATCAAACATGGCTTCCGGAAGACCGTACCAATGCTCCATGCTATCGAGTCCCAGCCGGGCGCTGTCCAGGACATTGGTCTGCACCACAGACAACTGAGCGTGGTGATAGGAGGTTTTCATGCCCAGACGCTTGGCTTCTTCCATAGCCGCGGCAAAGGGCTCAGCCCGGGCGCCGCGAAATTTCACCCCGTCGGCGCCACGTTTGCGCACGGCCTTTACCCAGTCCCGGGCCTCGTCCGCGGTCGCCGTGGACGGCGGAAACATTGCATGAACCCGCATGCGAGGAGCACTTATCTCCCCTGCAGCAGCCATCTCCCGATGCTTGATCGTCCAGCCCAATCCCATAACCGCGCCCACATCGCGCACCGTGGTTACGCCATGCGCAAGCCACAGCTTAAGGACATATTCTGAGTCGGTGAGTGCGCCCGCCTGAGCATGTCCGGGCGTTCCCAGATGCGTGTGCGCATCGACAAAACCCGGAAGCACGTAGCCCCCGTCGACATCGATAACTTCAGCACCCGCAAGCTCCGCATCGTTAGCGTGACCACCATGAATCGAATGAATACGATCTCCACGCACTTCAATAGTCACTGGCCCTCTTGGAGGCGCACCGTTCCCCACCACCAACATCGCGTTCTGGATTAACAGACGATCAAAGGGGCCTTGCGCTTCATCACCGCGGATTGGTGCAAGCTTTGGCGGCGCGAAGCCCGCCGCGAGGGCCCCCGCAATGTTTTCCTCTCCCGGCTCAGGCCGGTTTTCTGCAGCCGTCGCCATCATCATAGGCAGGGCAACAAGCAAACTGACCAGGGAAAAAGCCGTGCCAGCCGAAAGTCGGGCATCGTTGCGAGTGCGCGTTCCAAGCATAAGGGTATCCTCACAAATCATCTCTTGCCACTTTAGCAAGAAAACCGCGTTCAATTTTTTAAGCCTGAGGAGTGTCGCCGTTATACTGCAAAGCCAAATTCATTACTCTTGTCAGCCCTCTGTGGAGTTCAAAGTGACAGGCGTCTGGCCGATACGATGAAAGTTACCATCCACTTATGATTCGACGACGGCAGTTTACAAGCGCAGGCCTGCTTTTACCTTTTGCCACCGCAGGCTCAGCACGGACGCAAGTGGCTGCAAAGGCGCAAGCGCATCCACAATCGCAAGCTGCCCGAAAGGTACTTCTGGATACCGATATTGGCAGTGACATCGATGATGCCGTCGCATTAGCTTACCTGCTCCGCCAGCCGCGTTGTGAGTTATTGGGTATCACCACGGTAACCGGTAACGCGCAGGGCCGCGCCCAATTAGCCGCTGCGCTTTGCAAGGTCGCCGGCGCACGCGTTCCTATCTACCCGGGCGCGGAAAAGCCGCTGATTGTCGAGTCGATGCAGACCCAAGCGCCACAGACCCAACGACTCACAGACAGGCAGCCGGAATTTGTCGATAACGAAGCAATCAACTTCCTCCGCGATACGATTCGCGCCCATCCCCATGAAGTCACGCTGTTAGCGGTGGGGCCCCTGAGCAATATAGCAACGCTGTTTTCCCAGGATCCCGAAATACCAAATCTATTGGCCGAGCTTGTGATTATGGGGGGCAAATATTCTGACTATCCGACGCCCTGGGGCCCCACCGAATGGAATATTATCGTCGACCCCCATGCCGCCCAGCAGGTACTCGCCTCTTCCGTACCGCAGATCACTGCCACGGGGCTGGATATCACCTGGCAGGTCAGCATGGGGCCGGAGGAAGTCGCTAAGCGATTCAGGCAGGACCCGCTTCTGGAAGTCGTGCTGGATTGGTCAAGCGTCTGGTTCGCCGAGCGCGATCTTCTGCATTTTCATGACCCTCTTACAGCGGCCACGCTGTTCAATCCGGGCCTCTGTCGGTTTCAGTCTGGCGATGTACACGTAGACCTAAAGAGCGAACCCACCCCCGGGGTCACCTCCTTTGTCAGAAACCCGGCAAGCACTACGCGAGTGGCTACCGCCGTCGATGGTGAGGCGTTCTTCAAGGAATACTTTGGCGTGTTCGAGGGATGAAAACTCTGGTCTTACAATCACAGCGACCGGGGGTTCTTCCGGCCTGGCAACGGCGCTGCTGCGACTCGGTACGCGCCTGGTCCAAGGCGAGAGGCTTTGACTACAATTTTTGCGGCGACGAACTTTTTCGGCCGCTTCCACCGGCGCTTCGGGAGAAACTGAGGGTACAACCAGTGGTCGCTACCGATCTAGCGAGGCTGCTGCTGATGGGGGAGTCCCTTCGCGCAGGATACGAGCGCGCCATCTGGTGCGACGCGGACCTGCTTATCTTCCGAGACTTTGAACCTTTGTCCGCGGATCACAGCTTTGGACGCGAGGTATGGGTTAAGGGCAGGGACGACGGGATTCATAGCTATCGTAGGATCCACAATGCCTGGCTGCAGTTTACCGTCGACAGCCCCATACTCCCCTTCTATATCGACCGCGCAAGCGCAATGCTCGAGAGAGTAAAAATGCCCGTGGTGCCCCAATTCATTGGCCCCAAATTACTGAGCGCATTACATAACATCGTGGGATTCCACGTCGAGGAACGCGTGGGCATGCTGTCGCCGCTATCCATGCGGGACCTTTTGCGAGGAACCGGACCGGCCCTCACAGAGCTCACCAGTACACACACAGAGCCCCTGTGTGCGGTCAACCTCTGCGCGAGTTACGTGGATAAAAGCAGTGACGGCGTTTGCCACAGTGACGAGGACTACAGTGCGGCCATTCGCGCACTGATCGCTCCCAACTGCCCGCTATAACGCCGCTTATCGACAACCTCAGGCAGCGCGAAGCGCCCTGCCCAGGGTCTGCTCACCCAGTGCCTGCGTAAACTCGCCCTCTTCCCAGACCAGTTGCCCGCGGATCATGACTTCTTTCACGATTGCAGGAGGACGATTGACCATTTGGTGATGTCCAAAGAGATCCCTGAACACATACTCGCGGGTGTCGTTGCAGTCCCAGCCTCGCAGAACTTCCGGATCAATGAGCACGATGTCCGCCTGGGCGCCAAGATCCAGCGTACCCACATCAATATTGAAAAACTCCGCAGGCTCCCGGGTCAGGCGCTTCACCATTTTGGAAACCATCGCATCGCCCTGCTGCTGAGCGAGTTTTAAGGACATGAGGTTGCCGTCAAAGAAGGCCATATTGGTCAGATGGGCGCCAGAGTCGTTGAAGCCGGGCAATGCCTGGGGATGCATGAGGTAATCCATGGTCGCGCGGTTATCAATATTGGATACATCCGCCCAATAGCGAAAACTCTTGTCATAGCGGCGCATCAGGAAAAGCATAAAGTCCGCGTCCGTCTCAGGCCGCTTGGTAAGGGACGCAAAGGCTTCTCGCTCTGCATCGGATCGAGCCTGAGCGCTGTCCCCATCCATAAAGCGTAAGAGCCGCTCATGGACTTTATCGAAGGACTCTCCGTCCCAATCGGATACCGGCGCACCGTCGAACACTAGGCGATGTAGATCGCGAATCACCAAATGATCCGGCATACCCATACGTGCTTTAAAGCTCGCCCAGTCGCCGCCGGTGCGGCCGTGCATCCAGTCGCGCCTGAACTGTTCTACCCATTGGGGATCATGCATCAGCGCATGCCGTCCCTCGACATCGTCGTACTCCAGAGCAATGAGCTGCGCGGTAGAAGGAAGCTCTTCGTAGAGCGGGCTGACAATGCCGTCAGACCACACACGAAAGTTAGTGCCCAGGGCCTGAAAATGCAGACTGCCCTTGAATAGCCAGCTGTTCATGAGCTTGGCAAAGCCCAAAAATGCCTTGGTAGCGCGGGGTGCCAGCACCAGCTCCATAGCCGATAAAGCCGACACTTTGAGCGTCTTTTTGAACAAGCGGCCGCTGGTGAGGGTGAAGTACAGCAGCGCAGTGGCGCGGTTCTCAATAATCGGCGTGGTCTGCCACACGCGATTGTGTTTTCGCAGCACTTTCATGAGTCGGCGGAGCTCTTTAAAGCCGGCAAACTGTGTAGGAATGCGCTTGTCAGTATGCGGTTCATTGGAGAGATAGTGGAAGGGAAGACCATCCGTCGATAAGCCCAGGTAGCCCTGCTCCATGGCGCGGCCGAGGATCGCCTCCATCTCCTGGTATTCCTGCTCTGTGGGGTCGCGACTAATCGCGGCCTCCATGCCCATGACTTCGACACGGAGCATGGAGTGCGGGACGAACGCTCCCACGTTAGGCCCCAGGGGCATGTCAGCAAAGTGATCCATGTAACCGCCGGTATCCGACCAGCTAATGGCATCCACACACTTACGCAGCACCGGCTTGGGAATATTCTCGACCCGGGTAAAGCAGTCCACAATCGGGTCCTGCCCACTGTCATCCCTCTGATGGCCAAAACAGGTGCCGAGGCTACAGTTGCCAAAGAGCACAGTGGTGGTGCCGTGACGCACAACCTCGGGAAGGCGCGGATCAAGATCAACCTCAAGATCAAGATGGGTGTGAATGTCCAGCAAACCCGGCATGAGCCACTGGCCACTGGCATCGACGGTGCGTCTTGCAGGACCCTCTGGTAGCGCCGTACCTTTAGCTGCGATGCGCCCTCGGCGCACAGCGATATCCATGCGTCTTGGCAGCTCGCCGCTGCCATCAAACACCGTAGCGTTACGAAACAGAACGTCCCAGCTGAAGTCGTCGACCTTCTCCTGCCAGTCTCGCTCATTCTCTTCGTTTTGTTCGTTTTGCCCGTCGCTATCGACCAACTGCACCTTCAGTCTCCTGTCAGAATCTCCGGCGATAGTTGCCGAGAGGGCCAAGAAGGGTAACCATGCTGCTCACACAAACCAAGCCTAATTACTCGGGAATCTACCGGAGCATCCATGCCCATCCCCTTCGATAACAGTTTCGCCGCCCTGGGGTCGCCCTTTAGCACCAAGCAGCCGCCGGATCCGGTCAAAGATCCGTCGCTGATACGCGTCAACGACCGTCTGGCGACGGAGTTAGGGATTGATCCGCAGTGGCTTGGCTCTCAAGAGGGTATTGAGGTTCTGGCCGGCAATCGCGTCGCCGACGGCTCAGAGCCCGTCGCTGCTGCCTATGCGGGTCATCAGTTTGGTCATTTCAACCCTCAGCTGGGTGATGGTCGAGCGGTTTTACTTGGTGAAGTGGTAGATCAGCATCAGCATCGCTATGACCTCCAGTTAAAAGGCAGTGGACGGACGGACTGGTCTCGCGGCGGTGACGGGCGCTCCCCCCTGGGGCCCGTGCTTCGTGAATACATTGTCAGCGAGGCGATGGCTGCTTTGGGCGTGCCGACTACCCGGGCACTGGCCGCAGTCGCCACGGGCGAACCTGTGATGCGCGATGGCATAGAGCCTGGCGCGGTGCTGACCCGGGTCGCCTCCAGTCATCTACGCGTGGGAACCATGCAGTACTTTGCCGCCAGGGAGGACCGCCAGTCTTTGGCCACCCTCGTGTCCTATGTTTTAGAGCGTCACTATCTAGATAAAACAGGCGCTGAAAAACCTGCCGTTGCGCTACTGGAAGCGGTCATTGCCGCACAGGCCGCGCTGATTGCTCGCTGGCAACTATTGGGTTTTGTCCACGGAGTCATGAACACCGACAACATGCTGCTCTGCGGGGAGACTGTCGATTATGGCCCCTGCGCGTTTATGGAAGAATTCCATCCAGAGACCTTGTTCAGCTCCATCGATCAGCAGGGCCGCTACGCCTACTGCAACCAACCGGGCATAGCGCAATGGAATCTTGCGCGCCTGGCCGAGGCAGTTTTGCCGCTCATTAATGACGATGCGGACGCGGCGGTAGGAGAAGCAAAAACCGCCCTGTCACAGTTCACACCGTTGTTTGAGGAGGCCTATCAGAAAGGCTTGGCGAAAAAACTGGGACTTGGGGAATTGACGGGAACAGACATCACTCTCGCCGACGATCTATTTGCGGCGCTTCAGGAAGACCAAGCCGACTTTACTCTGGCGTTTCGGTTCCTCGCGGACGAAATCAACCCCGGCGGCGCCAACACAGGCGCCGGAGCCCTCTTCAAGCCCGGACAAAAACTCCTGGAGTGGCTGCCCCTGTGGGCGCAGCGACAGCAAGCTGAACCTGGCAAGGCTGAAGAAAAACAAAGCCGTATGTTTAGCGCAAACCCCGCCTTTATTCCCCGCAATCACCTGATTCAGCACGCCATCGAAGAAGGCGAGACGGGCAACTATGAGCTGTTTCATCGCCTCGTGAACCGACTGGCCAATCCATCCCAGTACAGTGCTGCCGATAGTGATTTGGCTCTGCCCGCGAAACCCCAGGAACGCGTTACGCGCACCTTCTGCGGGACCTGAGGCGACGTGGCCCGTATAATTGGCAAAACCCCATCAGTCACCCTCGCAATTTGAAAGGCACAGGCGTTGAGCATCGAATTTTTTGGTAAAACCCTCTCGGGCCCCTTCACAATACCCTCGGGCATCGTGACCACCGCGCCGTCGATCATTCAGTACTTCTTTGACCAGGTACCGCAGATTGGCGTCATAACGACCAAGAGTATTGGTCTGGCTCCCAAGACTGGAAATCGCGAGCCGGTGTATTCCCAGTACGCGCCAGGCTGCTTTGTAAACGCCGTCGGCCTGACAAACCCCGGTGCCGAAGCCGCACTGGCCGGTATCAAGGATCTAAACATTCCTGATGATCGCTTTTTGCTGACCTCAATTTTTGGCGGCAGTGTCGAGGAGTTCGTAGAGGTCGCCAAGTTATTGGCCCCCCACTCCGATGGATTGGAGCTGAACCTGTCCTGCCCCCACGCCAGCGGCTATGGCATGGCTATGGGTCAAGACCCCGTCGTGGTGGCCGAGATTGTCGCAGCGGTCAAAGCAGCCGTGGATGTTCCCGTTATTCCCAAGCTCACGCCCAACACGCCCGATATCGGCGCCATCGCTAAAGCAGCCGCCGATGCCGGAGCGGATGGATTTTGCGCCATCAATACCGTGGGTCCCGGCTACACCAGCTCCCATGGAGAGCCCGTACTGTCCAACGGCGTCGGCGGCATGTCCGGTAAAGGGGTTTTGCCTATCGCTCTGAAATGCATTCGTGAGATTCGCGAAGTGAGTGATCTGCCTATTGTGGGCTGCGGAGGCTTTTCCAGCGCCTCGGATGTCAACGCTGCCATGAAAGCCGGGGCCGATGTTATTGGCGTGGGCTCTGCACTGACAGGCATGAATAGCGAAGAAATCGGCAGCTATTTCAGGCAGTTAGAGAAGGATCTGTCCAATAACGGCGGGTTCGCCGAGGCAATGATCCGCTACGACATCGATATGAATTTTGAACCCGTGACGCTGGTGAAGAATCAACGGGTTTGCGAGGACATCGCGCTCCTCACCTTCGACCGTCCCATCAATATTCAAGCGGGAGAGTTCATTTATTTGTGGATTCCCGGCTTAGGCGAAAAGCCCTTCTCGGCACTGGTCGACGATCCCTTCACCCTTGTGGTCATTGATGTGGGCCATTTCACTCACGCGCTTATGGATCTTCCGACCGGAACCGAGGCCTATGTCCGTGGCCCCCACGGTGTGCCTGTTTCACCACCGGACGGCGCCCACATTATGGCCGTTGCCGGAGGTACTGGTTTAGCAGCGGTGTATCAAATCGCTCGGGACTTTGGGAACGCCGAGTTCTTTGTAGGGGCTCGCAGCGAAGAGCGCCTGTACTTTCTAGATGAGTGCGCCGAGGTTGCCGAAGTACATGTAGCCACGGACGATGGCAGCCGTGGTTATCACGGTCGCGTCACCGAGATGCTTCGCGAAAGACTGGCGGACATGAGTGCCGACGAACGGGCGAAACTTGTGTTTTACAACTGCGGGCCCGAGCCCATGGTGCGCGCCGCGATTGCCGTTCAACGGGAGTTTGTCGCCGAAGCACAAATCCTGAGCGCGGTGGATTACCTGACCAAATGTGGCGTGGGGATTTGCGGCGCCTGTGCAACGCCCGATGGACGTCGCATCTGTGTCGACGGGCCGTTCCTTAGCGATCTAAACCCGTAAACAAACTGAGAACGAGCGATTTATAGCCGCCGGCACATGGGATGCCGGCAGCCCGGCTTTTCACTGGGCTACCGCGCTAAGTCAGACGTCTGCGCCTAGGCGAGGGCCTGATCTTTCACTGGCAAATGCCGGATTCGAACACCCGTAGCGGCATAAACCGCGTTGAGTACTGCCGGTGCACCGACCGCGATAGTGGGCTCACCCACGCCGCCCCAGAATCCTCCCGATGGCATAACGCTAACCTCCACCTCGGGCATTTCTGCCAACTTAAGTGAGGGGTAGCTATCGAAGTTTTCCTCCACGACCCGCCCCTCTTCTACCGTGCACTCGCCGTAGAGTGCGGCACTCAGCCCGTACACAAAGGAGCCTCCGACCTGCGCTTCAATCTGCTGCGGATTGACCGCAAAACCCGGGTCCGTAGCCGCCCAGATCTTCTTCATCTGAAGCTTGCCATCGACAACTGCGACTTCGGCACAGCCGGCAACGTAACTACCAAAGGCCTTGCAAACCGCAAGACCCAAGCCGTGCCCTTCGGGCATCTCTCTGCCCCAGCCTGCTTTCCTGGCGACCTCCTCGAGTACTTTGAGGGCAAGGGGGCTTTCACTCAGTAAGTCACGGCGATAGTCGAGGGGGTCCGCACCGGCTTTGCGCGCCAGCTCATCAACAAAACTCTCCATGTAGAACACGTTTTGATTGATGTTCACGCCTCGCCAGAAACCCGGTCGGAGATGAGTATTCCGCATGGCGTGATCGGCCAGGAGGTTAGGCACCGAGTAGATCATGGCGTGATCGCCCTCGGGAGCCATGGACTGGAAGACCACGGGATCTTTCTCGGGCTCACCAAGAGCAGGTCTGAAGAACGCGAGAATCGATTGACCCGAAATACGCACGTGAAGCGCGTCGAGCTTTCCGTCATCGTCCATAGACGCTGTCATACGACTACGGGTTACCGGGTGGTAGTAACCCCGGCGCTGGTCTTCTTCTCGGCTCCACAGCAACTTCACCGGTGTACCGGGCATCTGCTTGGCAATCTCTACGGCCTGCTCTACGAAGTCGTGGGCGCCGCGACGGCCAAAGCCGCCACCGAGGATCATTCGATGCACTTCGCACTGCTCCGGGAAAAGTCCCGCTGCCGTAGCCACAGCTTCCAAGGCCGATTCGCCATTCTGGGTTGGCACCCATGCTTCACAGCGCTCTTCAGTCCACAAAGCAGTGGTATTCATAGGCTCCATGGGCGCGTGATTCTGGAAGGGGTAACTGTAATCGGCGGTCAAAGTGTTGCTGGATTTTGCCAGCGCTGTTTTTGCATCGCCGTGCTCATTACCTACAAAGGCATCATCAGCACTGAGTCCCTCTTCAAGCATTTGCTTGATACTTTCGCTGTTAACCTTACCGTCTTCGCCGGTCTCCCATTCGATAGTCACTGCATCTAAAGCCGTTTTAGCCTGCCACCAGCTGTCTGCAACAACCGCGACGGCATTGTCGCTCACAGCCACAACTGCCCGCACGCCAGGCATCGACTTGGCTTTACTGTCATCAAAACTGCTGCGCTTGCCTGTGTGCACCGGGCAGGCATGGATAGCGGCGTGCAACATGCCAGGCAGCATGACATCGGCGCCGTACTGCAGTTTTCCGTTGACCTTATCTTGAGTATCGAGCCTCGCAGCAGGAGTGCCGATAAGCGTCCAATCTTTGGGATCTTTGAGAGTGACAGAGTCCGGTGCACTCATAGTCGCCGCAGTTGCAGCCAACTCACCGTAGGTCATAGTCGCGCCGCTAGGACCGTGAGTCACAACACTGCTCTTGGCTGAACATTCCGCTGCAGGCACGCCCCACTCTTTACATGCCGCTGCGATCAACAGCTCTCGAGCAAGAGCTCCACCCTCTCTTACATACTGATGACTACCACGAATACCGCGACTGCCTCCCGTCGCAAAGCTGCGCCAGACCCGTTTGCGTGCGAGGCTTTCGGCCGGAGATGCGAACTCCCAGCTCACTTTGTCCCAGTCACACTCCAGCTCTTCGGCCACCATCTGTGCAAGGCCCGTGAGCGTGCCCTGGCCCATTTCCGCGCGGGCAATACGAATAGTCACCGTGTCATCGGGATCAATCACGACCCAGGCGTTAACCTCGGTTGCACCATCTTGAGCAACCGCGCTGGCACTGCCAAGGGGTAGCTGCATGGCCACCATTAGGCCCGCACCGGCCGCTGCCGATCCCACAACAAAGCGACGACGACTAATATCGACTACACCGGACTCGCCAGGCTGATCAAAGTCTTGCGGTCCCGTCTCTCCCAAGAGTTTTTTGAGGTTCATGACTGCGCTCCTTTGTCACTGCCAGCGATGGCAGCAGCTCGGTGAATGCCCTCGCGCACCCGAGGAAGGGTGCCGCAACGACAAATATTAGTCATACGCTGATTGATGTCTTCGTCACTGGGGTTGGGCACTTCAGCCAACAAGGCAGAGGCGGCCATGATCATGCCCGGCTGGCAGTATCCGCACTGGGGAGTGTCGATCTCTACCCAGGCCTGCTGTACCGGATGACTCGCATCCTCAGAAAGGCCCTCAATGGTCGTGATCTCTTTGCCCTCGGCTGCGCTAGCCGGATACACACAGGCCCGCATGGCTTTGCCGTCGACATGCACGGTACAGGCACCGCACTGAGCTATTCCGCAGCCATATTTTGTACCCGTGAGACCCAGATGATCTCGCAACACCCACAAGAGCGGCGTGCTGGGATCAACGTCCGCCTCCATAGATTTACCGTTAACCATTAATTTGAGCATGCTGCGTTCCTCTGTGGACGACTTACCAAGACTCACCAGACTATAGCGCACAGCGAAAAAAATACAGTAGCTGCTTGTCCACGCTACGGCGCCGCATGGCGTGTTAGCCTGCGGCTTTCCTCTTGGCGTGGAGTGCGTCTATGCGCTCGTTTTTACGGTTAAGTATCGGTCTTCTTACGCTTGTCTTGGTGGCGCTGGCAGCCTATCTCGGCCCAGCCCATCTGCAGATTCGCGGTATTGAGCCAAGGCTACCTACAGAGCAGGATCTTCGCACGTTGGCGACGATTCCTAATGGCCCAGTATCAATAGGTATCGCGCGATCCTCGTCTCAATCAGGACCCGATCGCGACCTCAATCACTCCATCGTTGTGATTGAGTGGCCTGACGGCCGACAGTTCATGATTGACGCGGCAATGGACAAGCCAACCAGCGAAGCCTTTGGAGAACTCATCGCCAAACTCTCGCCAGGCATGGGGCCGGTCAAATTTTCGGGCACCGCCCCCGAGTTCCTCAAGGACCGCACGACTAAAGTAGCTGGAGTTGGGGTTACACACCTCCATGAAGATCACGTACAAGGAATTGATGCCTTTTGTGCAAAACGGGGCAAGGGCGCTCGCAGCTATCAGACACTGTGGCAGGCTAACGAGCACAACCTCCATACTAAAGAGAGTGCGCGTCAACTCGAGTCATCCTGTCTTGAGTCGGTGGTTATTCAGGGCGAGGGTTTATTGACTCACAGTGACTTTCCCGGTCTGGGTATTGTCGGACTTGGCGGCCACACGCCGGGCTCTACGCTTTTCGCGGCGTATGTCGATGAAACGCTGTGGCTCATGAGCGGCGATATCACCAACGTAAAAAGCAAATTGCTGAGCAACACCGGTAAAGGTTGGCTCTATAGCACTATTTTTGTTCCCGAGAATACAGCGCGTACCGAGTCGCTCCGACTGTGGTTATCCGCAATGGATCAAAGATCCGATATTGAGGTCATCGTGGCGCACGATTTTGCCGCTGCGCTGGACAGCGGTATGCTTCCCCTAGAGCGTTAATAGCAAGTCGGCGGCCCTGCCGATACAAGAGGTAATCTCAATGACCAACGTTATTTATCCCACCACAAACTTTAAGGCCACCGAACAGATCGTTGTAGAGCGGGGCGAAGGTGTTTACGTCTACGACAACAAGGGTAAGCAGTACCTGGAAGGCCTGGCGGGCCTTTGGTGCACATCTTTGGGCTATGGGAATAAAGAGCTCATCGCCGCAGCCACCGAGCAGATGGGTCAGCTGTCCTATTACCACGCCTTTGGCGGCAAGACGCATCCCATGATGATGGCCCTGGCGGACAAGATTCGTGAGATGGTGCCCGTGGACAATGCGAAGATATTCTTTGGCAATTCCGGCAGCGATGCCAACGACACCTTCATCAAGATCTTGCGCTATTACGCCAACGCCACCGGCAGACCCGAGAAGCGCAAGATTATTACCCGGGAGCGCGGCTATCACGGCGTGACCGTCGCCTCAGGAGCGCTTACCAGCTTACCGGCCAACCTCACGCACTTTGACGCGCCGGTAGACGCCTTGGGCATTCTTCGCACAGACCACCCGCACTACTACAAGGGTCGTAATCCCGGCGAGAGCGAAGAGGCTTTTGTTGATCGTATTGTCGGCAATCTGGAAAACCTGATTCAAGCCGAGGGCGCTGACACCATCGCCGCCTTCCTTGCAGAGCCCATCACCGGTGCCAGCGGCGTGATCGTGCCACCGGCGGGGTACTACGAAAAAGTACAGGCGGTTCTGAACAAGCACGACATTATGTTCTGGGCCGACGAAGTCATCTGCGGCTTTGGACGGACGGGGAACGATTTTGGTTGCACAACCATGAACATCGAAAACCCCGCCCTCATGACGCTCGCCAAGCAGCTGTCATCTGCCTACGTGCCCATTAGCGCCTCTGTCGTCCGCGGCGATATCTACGAAGCCCTGATAGAACCGGTATCCGAAGTCGGTGTGTTCGGACATGGCTACACCTACTCAGGCCATCCTCTTGGCTGTGCGGTGGCTTTGAAGACCCTTGAAATCTACGAGCGCGACAACATTTTTGAGAAGGCCGCAAAGACCGGTGCCTATCTTCAAGAAAAACTGGCGCCCTTTGCGGAGCATCCGCTGGTGGGAGAAGTTCGTGGCAGAGGACTCATCGCAGCTCTTGAACTTGTGAGCGACAAATCCACGGGAGAAGGGTTTCCGCCCTCGGTAGCCGGCTTTTTAACCAACGCCTGTGCCGAAGCGGGTCTTATCGGTCGTCCCGTAGCAGGAACAGCGTTTGCGCTATGTCCGCCACTGATTATCACCGAGGCGCAGATCGATGAGCTGACAGACAAGCTGGCCATTGGCCTGGATGCCACGCTGGAGCATGTGCACAGCGAGGGACTCTTAAAAGCGGCCAGCTAGGCCGCTGCTTTAGCCTCGAGCTTGGTGAGGACGCGCACAAAGGTATCAGCCTCCTGCGCGCCCAACACCGAGTACTTATCGTTGAAGATAAAGGCAGGCACCGCGTGAATCTCCCGGTCTAACCACCAGCGCTGATCCTCTCGAACGGCATCCGCATAAAGGCCGCCGCTCAAAACCTCCCGGGCAGCGCTCTCTGAGAGCCCCACGCCACCCGCGACACTCACCAACACCTCGTTATCACTTACATCCTGTCGCTGACTGAAGAACGCGTTGAACAGGGCCATCTTAAGCTCTGTTTGCTTGCCCTGTTCTTCCGCCCAATGAAGCAGCTGGTGCGCATGAAAGGTATTTACTACGCGCATACCGTCGTAATAGTCAAAATGAAAACCCAGGGACTCGCCAATACTCGACAAACGAGATCTGGCCTGCTGACTTTGCTCGGCGGAGGAGCCGTATTTCTGTGCGATGTGCTCGCGCAGATCCTGCCCTTCGGCGGGCATGTTCGGATTTAGCTCAAAGGGTCGCCAATGCACGCTCACATCAAAACGTCCCGGCAGGGCAGTGAGCGCCTTTTCGAACTGCTTATAGCCAATCACGCACCAGGGGCAGACGACGTCTGAGACGATATCAACTTTCAGGGCTAGAGCTGTGATGGAGAACTCCTTGGTTTAGAACGTGAACAACTCACGGAACTTTACCAAATCCTCGGCCATCGTTGAGCCTCCGGGGAGCATCTCCTGAAGCCGGGGATCACAGCTCATGGTCAGGTCGTAGAGAGGAATATGCTGATCAACGAAGATAGTTTCCAGATCCGGGTAAAGCTCCTTGAGCGAATCCACCAGATCCATCGATGAGAAGTCACGATGGGAGAGGTTATACAGATCAGAATCCATGTCCTTCTTCATCATTCGCGCGAGAACCTCTACTAGGCGATAGACGCTGATATGACTTACGCTATGCCCTGGATCGCCATGCACCGCCACCCGGTTGGTAAAGTGGGCGTCAAAGACAAACTGATTCACCATGGTCTCAAAGCGCAAGTTTTTGGAATAGCCATAAACGTTGGCACAGCGCAGCAACTGCACCGGGATCTTCTCCATGAGCCGCATCACGTGTTCTTCACCGCGCATTTTGGAAATGCTGTAATAGCTGCTAGGCACCCTTGGATGTGATGTGTCAGTGATTTCGCCGTGGCCGTACACAGACTGACTGCTGAGATAGATCAAGCGACCTATACCCACTTCTTCGGCGGTATAAACCACCTCTGCGGTACCCCAGTGATTGGTCTGTTCAAAATCATGGGCATTCTGATCGGCGAAGGGTGTCTCTACCTTGGCTGCAAGGTGGATAACCACATCCATGCCTTCCATGCAGCTACGCAAGCTGCGGGAGTCGAGGATATCGGCCTGAATAAATCGAACGTTATTCCCGGGCACTTTGCGCAAACCCGTGAAAAGGTTGTAGTTGGCTTTGCACAGATTGTCATAGACGAGAATGTCTTTAATGCTCGGCTCAGCTGACAGCCGATAGACCAACTCATTGCCAATGTAGCCGGCTCCGCCGGTCACCATGACTCTCATCAGTTACCTCCCGAAACCAGTGTCGTGTTAAGTCCGCACTCGGTTTTGTTCATACCAAACCAGCGCGCGTTCCGAGAGTTACCGTCATCAAAGGCTTTCATCGTGCAAGGCTCGCAACCGATGCTCAAATAGCCATGAGCCTCCATGGGATGCTCGGGCAAGTCATGATTCTTGCGATAGAAATACACCATGCGCGAATCCCACTCCAACATCGGATGGAAGCGTGTACAGCCGTGCTGTGCCGGCTCTTCTACCTGCATGGCCGCACGCACTGAACTTTGATCCGAGCGTACGCCATTAACCCAAATGTCGTTCTCTCGCAGCACGGGCTCAAGAGGTTGGACCTTATTCAGATAGCAGCAGTGATCAGGGTCCGAGGCGTACAAAAAACGCTTCTCGCGATCCAGCTGCTTGATCTTCGGGACCTCCGGACGCAGCGCAATAACATTCAGGCCCAGCTGATCCGCCAGCTGGTCGGCAAAGCGGATGGTTTGCGCAAAGAGAAAACCCGTGTTGGTGTAGTACACGGGTATATCTCGATCCACGCGGCTGATCATGTGCAGCAACGGCAAGCTCTGAGACTGAAAGGAACTTGTGGTAAATACCTTTTTGCCCGCATCCAGATAGGCGTGAAGCTGCTCCACTACCTCGTCGGCGCGTCTTTCCAGATATTTTTTGTCGAGAATATCCACTGCATGTCCGCTGCTCTTGATGAGGCGGGCAGTCTACTGGCATTCACAGCCGAAGCATTAGACAGCTTTGTTTCTTGCTAATGCTCGGGGGGAATATCAGATCAGCGCAATCACCCCATCAACAACTGATAATAATGCGGCGCTTTGTCGACAGCCAAAACAAGCGACGTGAGCAAGCCGACGATCAGCAGCAGATTTCGCCACCACTCGGCCTTAAACTCACGCATAACATCCTCGCTGTTCACCAGTACGAGCACAATGACAAAGGCCAGGGGAATCACCACGACATTGATACCCATGAGCAGGATCACTTTGAGTAAGGCTGGAAAATCCCAAAAGGGTGCCAGGGCCGCGGCCGCCAATACAAAGCCTAAAAGCACGCGGTGATACAGCCTATTGTCTGAAGAGAATCGCCACTCCTTCCCCGCCATGTCCAACATGAAATAGATAGTAACCTGAGCAGCAACTACCAGCGTTGTCATGGCCGCCGTAAACAGGCCAAGAGAGAAGATCACCGGGCCAAGGGTAGAGAACACACCGGGCAAGGCATCCCGAAACACCGCAGACGCCTGTCCGACATCGGCGAAGCTTGCGTGCTCGGGGAGCGAGTGAAGAGCATAACCACCGGCCACCACAACAAGTATCGCGTAGGCGCCAAACACAAATCCCATGTTGATAACGGCCTGTTTGAAGGCCAACGCCAACTCCTCTCGGCTTCCCCCGTCATCCGCACACATATAGGGCATGCCCAGGAGCGCAGCGGGCGCTACGGCCGCGCCCACCATGGCAATGATTGAGCTGGTAGCAATGCGCGGGGAGTCACTGCCCGGTACAGGCAGATCTGATGGCAGCGACGGAACAAAGCCCGCCAGTATTGCCGGGAGTTCCACCAGACCCCGAAGGGCAACCACCAGAAAGCACAGGAGCATCAATATCATGAGCAGCGTCATCACCCGCTGCATCCGCTCGTAGCCTCGGGAGAACACCAGCCACAACACCGCCGCTGACAGCGACACACACAGCAACACCTCCAGCCCAAGGGACAGGGAAGAACTCGCGGGGAGCCCTGTCAAAGTCAGAAACGCAGAGGACATTACGGAGATCTGACCCATGGTCACCAAAAAGTGCACGGGAACAACCAGAAGCAAAATGATCCAGGCAAGAATGCTACTAATGCGGCTGCGGACCAGAGCGAACATGCCCTGACCTGGGTTAAGCGCGCCGATACGGGATGCGGTATCTACCGAGACAACAAACACCGGCAGCATCGCCAGGATTACCCACAGCAGGTCGTAGCGAAACCATGCTCCAGCGAGAAGAAAAGACGCCACAGCGCCGGCGCCCATGGTTCCGGCGGCCATTACCGCAGCAGGGCCCACAAGATTCGAAAAGAACGCAACGGGGGTTCGCAAAGAAAGCTGCTCTACTTAGGGTTGGGTGGGTTATCGGAATCATATCGCTGGAGTCCGCCTTAGTACCAGCCAGCTTGTTGTATTCTTCCTCAATTAAAATGCGCGCACTCTAAGGGCGATTAAGCGAGGGATCATGGAAGACGTCGAGTTCACACTTTACGACCTGCGGGTCGAAACTATCGAAGGAGACAAACCCTTTGTTTGTAGTCACGAGCTCGGCAGTTCTTTTGAGCTTCGCGGCGAGAACCTGTTTTTTGAAACAGGAAAGCCCTTCTCACTCTATGCTCTGTCCGCATTACTGCCGCTGCTCCCCGCTAAACAACGCCCGTTAAACGAGTACGACTGGATGGCGACGGATCATGTGATTGCTTGCCCGGATCCTCATTGCGGAGCCCGATTCCGCATTAGTCGGATTGGCAAGAACAGGTTTACGCGAGCCGATACCACCGCAGAACCACTGCCTGAGAACAATTCATGGAAGGAATGATTGAGCGCTGCGCCCTGCGCAGGGACTACGCGATATCAAGAGTCATCAAGGGCGGCTGGCAGCTTTCTGACGGGCACAGCAAAACCCTATCCTCGGATCCCGTGGCTGATATGTTCGCCTTCGTGGAACGCGGAATTGATACCTTCGACTGCGCTGACATTTACACGGGCGTCGAAGCGATGATCGGCGAGTTTGTGGCCGCGAACAATAAGCGAAGCAGCCCCTACCCCATTCGGATCCACACGAAGTATGTGCCGGACTATGATCAGCTGGGCAATCTGCGTAAGCAAGATGTCGAGGCGATCATCGATCGGTCGCTACTGCGCCTAAAGAAAGAGCGACTCGATATGGTGCAGTTCCACTGGTGGAATTACGCCGCCCCCGGCGTGCTCGAAGCAGCAGTATGGCTCAAGGAGTTGCAACAGTCCGGGAAGATTGAGCTTTTATCCACAACCAACTTCAATACGGAAAAAACCCGCGAGATCCTCGATGCCGGCGTGGAGCTCGCGACGTCGCAAGTCCAATATTCCCTTCTCGATCCCAGACCTGAGAAAGCCCTGCTAAAGCTCTGCGCCGATCGCAACATGCATTTGCTCTGTTACGGCACTCTTGCGGGCGGCTTTCTCAGCGAGCAGTGGCTGGGAAAGCCGGAGCCGAGCTCTTTCGATAACCGCTCGCTCATCAAATACAAACTCATGATTGATGAGATAGGTGGCTGGGAGCTTTTCCAATCGTTGCTCCAGACACTCAATCTAATTGCCACAAAACACGCTGTGACCATCGCCAGCGTGGCCTCCAACTGGGTGCTTGAACAAAGCCAGGTCGCTGCGGTTATCATCGGATCGCGTAATGCGGCGCACGTCGATCGCTACAAAGAGGTCTTCGATCTGCAGATGGATGCGCATGATCGCGACGCAATCACGACCATAAAGGCACAGATGAGCATACCTCCCGAGGACGTGTTTGACCTCGAAAGAGACAAGAGTGGACCCCACGGCAGCATCATGAAATACAACCTTAATGCTGAGTAAGGGAATCCCTTAGGACTGGTTCTCGGACCTTCGCATAGGCATCGCGTCGATCAGTCCGTACAGAGCCTCTAGGTCGACCCCTTCCCCACGCGCTTTCACACCACCGTCGAGACCGATCAGTATTGATTCCTTAGGCTCGATGCCCAAGCGCCTGTTGATGTTGCCGAGTAGCTCAGTACCCAGACCCTCGTCGTAGTTGCTATTCACAGCGCCCTCGACAATCACAAACCAGGCAAGTTTTCGTTCATCGAGAGCGTCCGCGTTCTCATGCAACAGCTCAAGCAACTCCGCTGGATGATCAGGCTCACTGATCACAAGAATTCTGTGCTGCCACCGAAGTTCTCCTAGATCAGTCAGCACAGGCAAGGCCTCCCCAAAGGACGCCGCGCACACCCAGATGCACAAAACACTAAGGGCATATCTCATTCAACTACAAACACTCATGGGGACCAGTCGGGAATCGGTGGAAGTTCATAGTACTCAATCTACCAGGGGACATAGACGTTAAACGTATAAAGCATCTTCCTTTTACTTCTCCAAAACTCTTCACAAGTGACGATCACGCAAACGACGCTCAGTGCGAGAGTCTTTAAATCGATAATCGCTAGATACTTATTCATAACAGTGTCCGGGGGACCGACGGCAATGCTCACAGACACTGCAAAACCTTGTCGGGACGTTGGCTGTGACGCGTGATGGTGTCTTGGATGCTAACCGTGGCAATGAACAAAGTAAACGCCGTTTCTGCTTGCCTCATTCGCGCATCAATCAACGCCGTTTACGATCGCGATACTGCTTCGAATAGCCAGTGCTCAGTTCGTAAGCACCACACCCAGAAAAGCCGCGATATCGTTTTTCTGCCACATCGCGTCGCGATAACCCAAGGCAATAAGGGACTCAACGAAGGGTTTCGCAAACAGTAGGTAAGAGGCCGCCGTCGAACCCGCGCCACTTTCGGAGCCACCCGTCACACGGAGCAAAAACCGAATACTGGAGTGCAGGGAGTCGGTGTTATCCGCCGCCAACACATCCAGTTCCTCGGACGGCGATATGAGCTGCCGCTCGATGTATCTGAGCTTTGGCAGACTCGCCTGAGCATCCGGAGGCAGAGACACAAGTAGATTGTTGATTCGGTCAAGTCGCTCTATATCGCTCTCGAGACTATCGATGAATGCGCTGTTAAGAAGATGCCCGATGATCTGGGCCACCGAGGGCGAGTGAGCGGCCTTGGGTGTGGCATCAGTCTGAGGTCGCTCACGGTTGGCACTTACGCCCACAATGAACAAACGATCTGCACCCAGATGAAGAGCAGGGCTTAAGGGCGCAAGTTGGCGGACCGCGCCATCGCCAAAGTATTCATACTCGATACGCGTGGCAGGAAACATCGTGGGAATCGCCGATGAAGCCATCAGATGATCCGTGTTGAGCAAAGTGCGACGGCCGCTGCGTCGGTACCGGGACCAATCTGTGATCGCAGCATTCGCCTGGTAGAAGCACATGGACCTGCCTGACTGATAACCCGTTGCGGTCACGCAGACAGCGTCCAGGTCTCCCCGGGCGATGGCGCGATCAATTTGCTCAAAGTTAATCGTGCGCTCTATCAGTCCTCGCAGCGGTGAGTTATCCAAAAGTGCCACGGGGTTACCTACGCCCACACCACGATTTACAAGCGATAACATCAGGCGCCCACCGCTGCCGGCCATGGCGCCCCATCCAACGCGATACACCTGCTCCGGCGTGAGGTCCATCCACACAGACTCAAGCGCCTCGATAGCGTCGGCAAAGCTGCCGTCATAGGCTGCAAGCGTTACGGCATTGATTGCACCGGCAGAGGTTCCGCAGATAACAGAGAAGGGGTTCTTGGCGCCGCTTGGCAACAGCTGTGCAACCGCCTTTAAAACTCCCACCTGATAAGCAGCACGAGCACCGCCGCCCGAAAGGATCAATGCGTTCTTCATAAAGTCTCATCAGTGCCAAGCTCGGCTACAAGATACCGATTGCAGCCAAGGTAAGCCATGACACAGAGCGAAAGGCTACGCTTTGGGATATTCCGCTAAGCGATCAATGAGCAATTGCGAGCCAGCACCGCGGTGCTTCCGTGGCATGGGCCCTGCACGGCCATTCAGCTCGACGCAGATCCGGCATGTGGTACTCAAGGGGCCGCAACCAGCAACGACCTCTCGGGTGAGCAAACTTTGTACTCCTCTGAGTACAGCAGCTCACTCTTTATTAATTATCGTCGCCCACTGCTTGGCATGGACTTCTTCGGTGGCGCGGATATCAACTACCGGGATGACTTCAACTCCACCGGTGACAACGACCCTGTGGATCTCATGGAAGGCTACACAAAGGTTAACGTACGACTGGGCTTTGTTGGCGACCGTTGGGAAATCATGGCCTTCGGCCGCAACATCTTTGATGAGGCAGCTCTGCAGCAGGGCTTTGACACACCCATACTTGCGGGAAGCCACACCTACTTCATGGACGAGGGTCGTGTGATGGGTGCTCGTTTGACGGTGAAGTTTTAAGTCAACAACAAGTAATTTTAAGCACATGGATTGCCCGGCTTCGGCCGGGGCTTTTTCCCAAGTGGCGCAAGTTGCCTGATCTGGTATCGGCTGTAACGTCCCTTCCCCCTCATCGAGGGATCTTTACTCTGCCCTCACGCTGCAACCGCCTGAACTTCTAAGGATTCGATTACACCAATTCCACGGTCAGTAGCAGACTGTGATTGCGCAATACGCGGAACCACCACAAACGCGAATAATTCTCATGCGCACCAAACTGGTGCGAGCCTGCTGGACAAAAAGTGGACAGCAGTGACCCAAGTCTACCATCCATACCGTATGTAGTACCGATACACACTTACGGAGAATCCACTGTGAACAATCTCAATCGCCGCAACTTTTTGAAGACTTCAATCGCTGCCGGTTCCGGCCTCTTGATCGCTCGCTTTAGTCACGCTCAGGAAATCGTAACCGAAGACGATGGCATCGCTGTCGCCATGGGCTACGCGGCAGATCATACGACCGTTGATACCGCGAAGTGGACAAAAAAGGCGGGGGCTGATGGCGCCCAGCAGCAGTGCACCACTTGCTCCCTGTATCAAGCAGCTGATGACGAATACGGAGCCTGCCCAATATTCGCGGGCAAGCGTGTACATGCGGCGGGCTGGTGTAATGGGTGGGTCCCCAAATAAAACGTTGATGGGGAGCACTCCATCAAAGCTGTACTAATCGCGCTGCTGCCAGCGCTTGTTGCCTGTAGTGGGCTTGGCGAAACGCCAGCCCCACTTTCAAGCATTCCGCCCAACGCTCAAATCATCATTCTGGGCGAGGTACACGACAATCCGCAGCACCATCTAACGCAGGCCGCTTACCTTCGCGAACTGCGCCCTACAGCCGTTGTCTTTGAAATGCTGACACCCGAGCAGGCAGCGGTTGCTAACAGCATGTCAGATCGTGGCGACGCCCTGCGCGATGCCCTCAATTGGCAGCAGAGCGGCTGGCCTGATTGGGAGCTCTATCACCCGGTTTTCGAAGCCACGGGTGGCGCACGCGTCTATGGCATGGCGTTAGCCAAGGAGCGTGTCCGAGAAGCTGTAAGCGAGAACGCTGCGACAGTTTTCGACGGAGACCCCGCGGCGTTTGGTCTAGTCAGTCCTCTGCCCAACAATCAGCAAACGGCCCGGGAAAGGCATCAGCAGGAAGTGCATTGCAATATGCTGCCGACTTCATTGCTCGCGGGCATGGTCGAAGCGCAGCGCCTGCGCGATGCCTCATTTGCCCAAACCTCTCTTGAAGCACTGGAGCACACAAAAGGACCGGTAGTGGTGATCACCGGTACAGGGCATGCTCGGAAGGATTGGGGTATTCCTGCGGCCCTTGCAAGAGCAGCACCCAACACGACAGTGATCAGCGTAGGCCAGCTGGAAAAGCACGCGCAGGACTCAGAGACCAGCGAGATACAGCTCTATGACATCAGGCTGATAGCGGACGCTGTGGACCGGGAAGATCCCTGTAAGAGCATGATGCAGTAGCTGGCAGTTCTGACCAGCGCACAAAGACTTTGCAGCTCCTTTTTTGTGCCGCACTGCGATGAGTATTTTCTGCCGGTGTACGCATCAATCCTGAGCACGCTTGTGCGGCTGAAGTTGGCCACGGCACATTTTCGCAAGTACCCGAGCATGCTATCGTGTAGCGGTCACTTAGCTTTCGCCCAACCAACTTCAGAGTTTGCACTAATGAAAAATGTTTTCCGGGCACTCATCCTCAGCGTTACCGCCGCCGTTGTAGGCTGCAGTTCTAATCCACCGGTCATCGACTACGACAGCAGCGTCGATTTCAGTGGCTATAGAACATTTGCCTTTATAAGTGATCACCCGCTGATGCGTGCAGAGGGCTCTCCTCCAGGCTCGCCTCTTTTCGAAGGCCGGCTAATGCGCATTACCGAAGACACTATGAATGCGAAGGGTTTCACTCTGACAGCTGACGCCGAGGCAGCCGATTTCGCCATTGGATTCACCTCGGGTGCGCGAGACAAGATCAAGGTTAATAGCTACCCAGAGCCCTACCGTCCCTATTACGGTGGCTGGGGTTGGGGCGCCCCTTACTACGGAGGCGGTTATGGCGGGGGATCTAATGTCGATGTACAGCAGTACACCGAAGGCACTCTGGCTATTGATATATACGATGTAGCCGAGCACAAACCGGCATGGCACGGCGTAGCAACAAAGCGCATTACGGACAGCATGCTCCGCAACCCTGACGAAACCATCACCGAAATCGTCAACGAAATACTTGAAGGGTTTCCGCCAGGGTCAATGGCGCAATAGGCAAACCACGACAGGCAATAAGCTGAAACCGGGCCGCGCCCGGTTTCAGCGCGCTAAGAGCTGGACTCAGGAGCCCTCATCTTCTTTTGTCTGACGTCGACGCTCATAGGGCTTTTGCCCCGGAGACCCTGACATACCGCTAAAGGTCAGACCACCCAAGCTCCAGCTTCCTTCCTCCTTCGCATCGCTACCGGTAGCACTTTCTTCTGTAGATTTACCCGAGTCTTTGGAGCCACCGTCGTCTACGGTGCTCACGACCTGCTCCGACACAGCGGTTTCACTCAAAGTCTGGCTTTCTGTATTTGGGGTCTGGGCCGCGCTGCCATAACGTCCCGATTGCGCTTTTATGCAGGCAGACCCTGCCGCTGCTCGAATGAGATTTTCCGCATCCTGGCTCCACCAGCCATCGGCTCCTGCTCGCATTTCGGCCACGGTATCCCTGACCACATCGGGGCAAGGGTCCGCCGCCACAGTCAATGGAGCAAATAGAAGAGCACTCAGTGTAAGGGCGGAGAAAGATCGCATAAAAAGTGTCCGTTGCTAACTAAACAAAGACTTTCAGTATAGCCGAGACACTGGAAAGTTTTTCACCCCGTCTGGGCAACTGCAACGCACCAGAAAGGTGCGCCGCGCTCCACAAGACGACTTCCACTGGATTTTTATCTGTTAACGCACCGCTGTGTAGCAGCGCTTTTAGTGGACAAAGTGACTTAATTAGAGAGTTTTTCACTGTTGGTCTGGTTCTTGCTGAATACCGCTCGGCGAATGCGATACGGCCCGACGAAAAGGCCATTGCATCGCTCCGAAAACAACTTTTTAGGGTAGAGAGGAATTTCATGCAGAACATGCAAAATCTTAAGCGTTTTGCCGCGCTGATCGCACTGACCGGCTGTGCACTCGCCGCACCGACATATGCTGGAGAACTGAGCGCTAATGCCTCTGTCACCAACAACTACATTTGGCGGGGACTAACCCAGACAGAAAACAATTCTGCCGTTCAGGGTGGTATCGATTACGCCACCGATAGCGGCTTTTACGTTGGCACCTGGGTATCTAACGTCAACTACGGTCCATCGGACGTGTACTCCTACGAGCACGATATCTACGCGGGCTACTCCTTCGACACTGGCGCTGTCAGCTGGGACGTAGGTTACCTCTATTACAACTACGATGAAGAAGCCAACTTCGACTTTGGTGAGGTTTATGCCACGGTTGGTATCGGTGGATTCAGTGCTTCTGCATACGTGCTTACAAACACCGAAGCCGATGAAGGCGTGGGCCAGGACTTTGGTGCCGGCGGCACTTACTACGTTTCAGCCGACTACGGCTTTGAGGTCGGTGATGGCATTGGCATTGGCCTGCACGTCGGTTATCACGACGGCGACTTCGCAGAAGCCTTCAATGGTTCTGACAGCGGGTATTACGACTACAACATTAGCCTGTCAAAGGGTGGCTTTGGCTTCATGTTCACCGATACAAACGTGACAGGGCCGGCTGCTGATGGCGGTTATGACAACGACGAGTACAAAGTCGTCGTCTCCTACTCTGTAGACATCGAGCTGTAAAACAAACTCGGACCGGCCAGGGCTACCTTTAGTCCTGGCTCGCAAGCCGCTGTGATCATCGAATAAATTTCGATGTTAGCAGCGGCTTTTTTATCGGGGTCTGCTTTGACCTCGCACCCTAATCTAACTATGGATCCAGAGCTTCGCTGATTCCCGCAGCTCGGCGCGCTTCCGCACGTGCAAGTTCCTGTTTTGCCACCATGCGATAGGTCAGGTAGTAGCGATAAATATTTGAGACGTACTGGACCGTTTCCCGGCCAATTTCCTCAGCGGCGACCAGTTCTACGTTGTCAAACCAGACATTTGGGTCATAGCCTTTCTCGCGGGCTTTCGCGCGCATACGGATCATCCGTGCGGGGCCCGCGTTGTACGCACCCAGTGCCAACAGCGATTGATTGATAGTCGTTATCTCAGGGTCGGAAAAATAGCGATCCCGAAGATAGTCCATGTACTTGATGCCGGCATGAATATTGGATTCCACGTTGTCGATGTCCGGAATTCCCACGCTCTTGTCTTCGGCAGTTGCCGGGAGTAGCTGCATGACACCTACGGCGCCGGCATGGCTGCGCACGCTTTGATCCAGTCGGGACTCCTGATAGCCCTGCGCTGCAGCAAAAAGATATTCAATCTCGTAGCGCTCTCCGTACTTCTGAAACAAGTGCTGAAGATCATTGAACCGTTTGTAGTCTTCATCGCTCAGTGCATTGCCCGCCCAATCAAAATCCCGAATGTAGCGGTTTATTAAGATATTGCCGTGCAAAGTCCCCGCGCGGTTATCTTTGAGGAACTCATCCAGCGTGGCTTTGAGCAGAGGACTGTCTTTGCGCATAGCCCATCCCGTGCGTCCGCCTTCTCGAAAAACCAGGTCATTGCGCACCACCAAATCTGTAAACACGTCGTCCCAGAGCTGGGGTTTGTAGTCATCCACTACCGCCCAGGGAAGCAAGCCTGCGTTCACCATTTCGATGAGATCATCGTCCTCCAGGGAGCCGGGCATGATTTCGATGGTGATCGCTGCTTGCCCCTGAGCTTCCAAACGACGACTCAGATCTTCAACACTTTCTCGGTAGCTACTGCTTTCTCGCAGGTACACGGTTTTACCCGCCAGATCATCCAGGGAATTGATCTTTGGGGCACTGGGTCCCGTGACCAGTATTTCATTGAGGGGCTTGCTGGTGGGGATAGTAAAATCTACCAGCTCTTGTCGCTCAGGGGTAATGGTCAGACCCGCAGAAATCACATCGCCACGCCCGTCAAGCAGGGCTGGGATCAACTGATCACGCGCTACGGGGATGACAATGGTAAAAACCTTGATGTGCTTGCGTTCCGGATCCTTGTTCAAATGCTCTTCGAGCCGCGCGACTGTCTCTGCGACGATACCTCGACCTCGACCATTTTCTAAATGGAAGCGCCCGGGGCCGTAAACGGTGAGTACACGAACCACGCGATTTTCGATCATGGTGTCCAGATCGCCCACCCAACGACGCTGACGCGTCGACTCTGGGATCTCAGGCGTAGCTACTACCTCTTCTGCCGCTGCGACTGCACTGCCGGTTTCGGCGTCTGTCGCCGAGTCATCTGGCGCTGTAACTACCGTGGCATTGAGCTCTTGCGAATCGGCTTCTTGCGCGCGGGAGGCCTCCTCCAGGCCAGAAATATCTTCTGAGCATGAGCAAAGTAAGGCGGAGCTGAGCAGCAGTACTGCAAGTCTCTTGAATGCTTGAACGGTCATGGTGGTGTAGTTTCTCGTCGCGAAATTTCGTACCCGCCCATTGTGCCACTACTTGCAAGCAAACATGGCACCATCGGTGCTGTCAGTTGCTTCTATTCAGGCGACATGTATGTCGTATATCCAGCTAGGTATTAGTACTCCCAGCTAAGCCCCACAGTCAGCCCGGTATCGCTGCTTTTGTTGTCCTGGGGAGGCTGGCTATCGTAGCGATCATAAAAAGTTACTTTGAAGTCGAGGTCCGAAAAGACGTCCATGCTGACGCTCCCGTTGAGCTCGGTACGAATTCGATCGCTCTCTTCCAGACTCGGGTAGACCCTAAAGCCCAAATCCGCGTCTACCCGCCAGCGCAGCTGATAGCTGGCACCAAAAAAAGCTTCTGCCGATTCGTTGCGCGGCGTGGAATCAAATTCTTCGACGTTGAGGGCCAGACCAGCCAGCGCCTCAAATCGATGGCGACGCATATTGATCAGCCGTTTCCCAATACCAGCACCTATGAGCGAACGCCCATCCAGCCCCTGCTGTTCATCCGATTCGAACTGGTAATAGCCCAGGGCCTGCCAGCCGTTGCGGAGGTTGTAGCCATAATCCGCATTGAGCGTAAAACGCCGCGTATCTACTGCATCGGTCTGCTCGTTAATAATAGATGACGCGCGTAGCGCGGCCTCATATTGCGTGGTTTCGTAGCCTACGCCTGCACCCAAACTGAACTGCGTTACCTCGCTGTTGCCACGAACAAAGTTTGATCCAAGATCGGTATAGGCACTGAGGCGCTCCTGGAACGTCTCGTTAACCTCTGAGATAGCAAATACCGAATTGCGATCTGTTGTGAGGCTCTCGCCGTCATCGACGAGTAAAACGTTTTCGTCAACAGAAACTTTTCCAAATTACCGCTGCCCGTCGAATAGCTCAATCTCCACGACCTGCGTGTCCTTAATGCTCACAACAGCATCCCATTCGATAGTCACGGCATCCATAAAGCTCGTATCGATGACCAGGTCATCACCGTCTTGCATGCTCAGAATGGTCCCATAGACAACCGTGCCATCCTTGAGACGAACCTCTGCAGCCTGGCAAATCGTCGTCATAAGCAGCAGTAACAGCAGCGCCATTGTTTGCAACAGGTTCATCTCTTTCCCTCGCGAGATATTCAATTTCGTTTGATCCTAACAGCTCGAGTAACGTCGACCACCGGTAATCGCCGGTCTATAAACTTGAACGATCACCAAATAGGCCCATCTTCCGGCAGCGCAAATTCTGAAGCTCTTGAGCGTAGATCGCAATGCAGTCAACAGCTGTGGGTTAGCAAGAAGGGCTTACCATCGCGGTAGCGTCGCCCTATGATGGCGGGCCATCTCCCAACGGATACTCCCCTCTGAACGACAGTAATCCCCGACAGCTCGGTACCCGCGAGGTAGTTCTCCTTGCGGCAGCCGGTGCCATCGTCACCGCTAATGCCTACTATATCCATCCCATTATCGGGCCCGTGGCGGACAGCTTTGAGGTGAGCTACGCACTGGTGGGGCTGGTGCCTGCTCTTAATCAGATTGCCCTGGCTCTTGGCGTGCTGTTTCTCCTGCCCCTGGGGGACCGCATGAGCAATCGACGCCTCGCGGTCTTGTGTATCGCGGCACAAGTCGCGGCGTTGACTCTCATGGCTTCGGTAAAGGACTTTGGGTTGTTCCTTGCCGCCTCAAGCCTCTTGGGGTTCTTTACCATTACACCCTATCTCCTACCCGCCTATACCTCCAAACGGGTGCCCGGGAAGCGCCTTGGCTTTGTGACCGCAGTCCTGACCACCGGCGTCATTGCCGGTGTACAGCTTTCTCGAGTGACATCCGGCGCCATGGCCGAGTTCCTCGGCTGGCGCAGTGTTTACTGGATGGCGGCGGTGCTTATGGGGCTCTCTATGATTGTGCTGCCGATGCTAATGGATACGGATGAACCACCGGGAAAAGCAAACAGGGAAAGCTATAGCCAGCTCTTGGGCTCTCTTGTTTTGCTGGCTAAGACGCACCCGCGAGTTATGGTCTCGGGCGTCATTCAGGGTTTGGGGTTCGCGGCTTTCCTTAGCTGCTGGCTGGGCATCGGCCTGCATCTGACGGGCGCAGAGCTCAACCTCGGCACCGATACCGTCGGCTATTTGGCAGCATTCTCTGCGCTGGGTCTACTGGTCACACCCCGCCTGGGTCGTTGGGCGGATCGTCTTGGTGCCGAGCGAGCGCGCTTACGCGTGGCCAGCATCAATTTTCTCGGGATTCTCACTCTGGGGCTAGCGTCGATTAACTGGTTGTTCCTGCTATTGCCCATCGCGGTAATGAGCACCGTGGGACCCATGGTTGACGTCACGGGCCGCATGACAAGCCTCAATACGCCGCGGGCAGTGCGTACAAGGCTAATGACCTTATATATAACGCTCATGTTTCTAGGCGGCGGTCTTGGCAGCTGGACGGGCGCGATCGCTTACGACCGTAGCGGCTGGTGGGGCACGGTTGCCCTCTCCAGCTTCTTCGCGGCGTTGGTTTGTAGCCTTTCCTGGCATCAGGCGCGCGGTCGCTGATCAGCTAAGTAACTGTGCATAAGTCTCGCGCAAAACATTCTTCTGCACTTTCGCCATGCTATTGCGCGGCAACTCATCCACGAACACGACGCGCTTCGGCGTCTTAAAAGCAGCGAGCTCTTCCCGACAAGCGGCAATGATATCGGCCTCGTTGTTTGCATCGTCAGTCGCAAGAACCACAACCGCTACTACTGCCTCACCAAAGTCTGCATGAGGTACGCCGATCACGGCTGACTCCTTCACACCGGGGAGATCGTCGACAAACAGCTCGACCTCCTTTGGATAGACGTTAAGCCCTCCGGTGATCACCAGGTCTTTGTTGCGTCCAACGATAGCGACATAACCGTCCGCGTCGATCTTTCCGAGGTCGCCCGTATTGAAAAAGCCGTCACTCGTAAAATCCTCGGCGGCCTTCTCCGGCATTCTCCAGTAACCGGCAAATACATTGGGGCCCCGCACCTGAAGATGACCGGTTTCATCACTAGGCACGATCTGCCCCTCACCATCGACGATACGAATCTCAACCCCCGGCAGTGGCAATCCCACAGTGCCGGGTCGGCGCTCACCGGCAAGCGGATTTGAAGAATTCATATTGGTTTCGGTCATACCGTAACGCTCGAGAATGCGGTGGCCCGTGCGCTCGTCAAACGCGTGAAAGGTCTCCTCAAGGAGCGGCGCCGAGCCCGAAACAAACAGCCGCATTGCGGCACAGGTATCAGAAGAAAAGTCCGACTCGGCAAGCAGGCGCGTGTAGTAGGTCGGCACGCCCATAAACACCGTACATTCTGGCAGGTGTTGCATAACATCTTTCGCATCGTAACTGGGAAGCCAGCGCATGCTCGCGCCGCTCAGCATGACGCAACTCACTGCCACAAACAGGCCGTGTACATGAAAGATAGGCAATGCGTGGAGCAGGCGGTCCTTGGCACTAAACCCCCAGGCTTCGATCAGGGTTTGTCCGTTCGCCAGCAGGTTGCCGTGAGTCAGCATGATTCCTTTGGGCACGCCCGTGGTACCCGACGAATACAACAACGCGGCCAGGTCATCCGCCTCGCACGGCAGGATGTCGAAGTCACCTGCCATTGCGTCGGCAGCCTCTGCCAGAGAACCGCTGCCATCACCATTCAGCGTGAGTACATGCCCAGTACCGGCTTTTTGGGCAATTGCCCGCATCTCAGCTTCACTAACGCTGTCGCAAACGATCAGTGTCGGCTCTGCATTGCCTATGAAGTACTCGATCTCCGCGCGTCGATAACCGAGATTAAGTGGCTGATAGACCGCTCCCGTTCGCAGACAAGCGAAATACAGACACAGGGCTGCGGGCGATTTTTCTACCTGGACCGATACCCGGTCACCCGCGCGGACACCCAGGCCTGCAAGGACGTCAGCGATCTGCGCGGTGCGGTGATCAATCTCAGAAAAGCTATAGCTCCGCCCATCATTGGTCACCAGCAATGGGCTGTCCTCAGCCCCCTGAAATCGGCTCGCAAAGTGCGCGTACAGATTGTGATTCATAGTAGCTGGATCCGAGCTTGAGTCTTCTTGCATGCTAACCTAAGTCCACTGGGGTACAACCCGCAAACGAGCAAAGCGTATGGTGATTTATGGAGTCGGCTTACTCTCCTTCTGCATGCTTGTCGGGGTCTTTGCGGGCGACCTTCTGGGAAAACTCATTGGGGTTCAGGCCAATGTAGGCGGTGTGGGCATCGCCATGCTGCTACTGATTTTGCTATCGAATCTGCATGACCGCGGTCTGAAGATGAGCCTGCCCACAGAGAGCGGCATCAACTTCTGGAACGCCATGTATATCCCTATTGTTGTGGCCATGGCCGCTAAACAGAATGTCATCGCAGCTCTATCCAGTGGCTGGCTCGCAATCGCCGCGGGCACCGCGGCGGTGATAGCGAGCTTTTTGTTGATCCCCGTCATGACTCGTTTGGGGAGCCCCCGTGATCGCTGAAACCCTCGCTGCGGTGATGACAAAAAACGCACTGATCACCGCGTTCCTGGTCGTGGCCATCCTCGTCTGGGCCTCCTACTTTCTTTCGGACAAACTCACCCGCGGTCATATCCATGGGTCTGCCATTGCTATTGCCGTCGGCCTGATCCTTGCCTACATCGGAGGTCGCTACACGGGCGGAACACGGGGAATAGCAGACGTCCCGCTATTTGCGGGGTTTGCAATAATGGGCGGCGCAATGTTCCGGGATTTCGCGATCATCGCTACGGCGTTTGGCGCGCACCTCGATGAGCTTAAGAAGGCCGGCCTCATAGGCGGTATCTCCGTCGTAATCGGCGTCGTGCTGTCCTTTTCCGTTGGCGCCGTGACTGCGGTGGCGTTTGGGTATTCGGACGCCGTGTCGATCACCACGATTGGCGCGGGCGCCGCAACTTACATAGTCGGCCCCGTCACGGGCACCGCGCTCGGTGCCGGTTCAGACGTCATCGCACTCAGTGTGGCGGCCGGGCTGATCAAATCTATTCTCGTGATGATTGGTACACCGCTGGTGGCAGGACGCATCGGCCTTAACAACCCTTACTCAGCCATGATCTACGGCGGCCTCATGGGTACTACCAGTGGCGTCGCAGCGGGACTCGCGGCTACAGACCCTAAACTCGTACCCTACGGCGCGATGACAGCGACGTTTTATACAGGCGTCGGCTGTCTTATTGCGCCGTCGGTGCTTTTTTTAGTGGTTCGAATGTTCACCTAAAAAGTAAAGGCGCCTGACTCTTCGGGAGTTGCCGGGGGAAAGTCTTCTTCATCTTCAGTGTCACTTTGGCCTCGATACGACTTCCTCGGCGCGATTGGGCACGCTGTTTGTTGTGCCGGATACGCGAATGAACAAAGTGCTCCATAGCTCGACCATCCGTATTATGCGAATATCCACCCTATCCAAACTTTCGAAAAGGCGACTCATCATGAGAACCGTTCGGACCATCACGTCCACAATCGCACTGACCCTAGGCCTTGTTTGTACCGGCACTACCATTGCCGCCGACAACGACGAAGCACTTCTTTCCGAGGCCACCTTTGAAGGACTGACCTTACGCAACATTGGACCCGCGGTTAGATCCGGACGCATCGCGGATCTCGCCATACACCCGGAAGATGAGAACACCTGGTACGTGGCAGTGGGTTCGGGCGGCGTGTGGAAAACCGTTAACGCCGGCACCACCTTCGAGCCGGTTTTTGACGACGAAGGCTCCTACTCCATCGGCGCCGTGGCACTGGACTCCAATAACAGCAGCACAGTCTGGGTAGGAACGGGGGAGCACGGCGGTGGCCGGCACTTCGCATTTGGAGACGGCATCTACAAGTCCACCGATGGCGGCAAGAACTGGACGAACATGGGCCTCGAAGATTCTCAGCACATTGGTGAGATCATCGTCCACCCAGAGAACTCGGATGTCGTTTATGTGGCGGCGCAGGGGCCTTTATGGAGCCCCGGTGGCGATCGCGGATTCTACAAGTCGACTGACGGTGGGCAGACCTGGACCAAAACCCTCGGCGATGAGGAGTTCACGGGCGTAACCGACATTGCTATCGACCCCCGAAACCCCGAGCGGGTCTACGCGGCGACCTGGCAACATCATCGCACCGTGGCAACTTTGATGGACGGCGGTGCGAAATCCGCTATCTATCGCAGTGAAGACGGCGGCGATACCTGGAAGAAGCTTTCCGAGGGACTACCCGAGGGCAAGATGGGCAAGATCGGCCTCGCGATATCACCCCAGCAGCCGGATATTGTCTACGCAGCTATCGAACTGAATCGCCGCAAGGGCGGCACCTGGAAGTCACTTGACGGCGGAGAGTCCTGGACGCAGCAGTCCGAGGTGATTTCCGGCGGTACGGGCCCGCATTACTACGTTGAGCTCTACGCGTCACCGCATCGCTTTGATCATCTTTATATGATGGATGCATCCATGAAACAGTCCCTCGATGGCGGCATAACCTGGGGCCCTGTGAATCGTCAGCACCGCCATGGCGACAACCATGCGCTGGCTTTCAAGCTCAGCGATCCGGATTACCTATTGCTGGGCACAGATGGTGGCGTCTACGAGAGCTTTGATCTGGCTGAGAACTGGCGCTATATGCCGAACCTGCCCATTACCCAGTTCTACAAGCTGGCTTTGGATGATGCCGAACCCTTCTACAACATCTATAGCGGTACTCAGGACAATGGTACCCAGGGCGGCCCCTCGCGCACCGACAGCGTGAACGGCATCCGCAATGCGGACTGGAGTCTGGTGCTGAACTGGGATGGACATGCCCCGGCTACGGAACCCGGCAATCCGGATATCGTCTATGCCGAACGACAGGAAGGCGCTCTGTCACGTATCGACATGACCACCGGTGAAGTTGTTGATATCCAACCGCAAGCAGACGAGGGCGAGGATTACGAACGCTTCAATTGGGATGCGCCGATCCACGTCAGTCCTCACGACCCTGCACGCATCTACTTCGCGAGCCAGCGAGTTTGGCGCTCGGACAATCGCGGCGACAGCTGGCGCGCGATCTCCGGCGACCTTACCCGCAACGAGGAGCGCCTTGAGCTGCCGATTATGGGCCGCCAGCAGAGCTGGGATTCGTCGTGGGACCTTTGGGCAATGTCCAACTACAACTCCATTACCTCGCTATCTGAGTCTCCGCTGGTGGAGGGACTCATCTACGCTGGGACGGACGACGGCCTGTTACAGGTGACCGAGGATGGCGGTGAGAGCTGGCGCAGCGTCGAGGTGAGCCGTATGGGTGTTCCCGATCGCGCATTTATCAACGACATCAAAGCTGATCTCCACGACCCCGATACCGTGTACGTCTCGCTCGACAACCACAAGTACGGTGACTACAGCCCCTATCTGGTGAAGAGCACCAACCGCGGACGCAGCTGGGAATCCATCAGCGATGACCTCCCTGAGCGTCACCTGGTCTGGCGCATGGTGCAAGACCACGAGAAGCCGGAGCTGTTGTTCGCAGCGACCGAGTTTGGCGTGTTCTTTTCTATCGACGCCGGAGACAACTGGATCGAACTCGAGGGCGGCGTTCCCACCATCAGCTTTAGGGATCTGGCGATTCAACGCAGAGAGAACGACCTGGTCGGCGCGTCCTTCGGTCGCGGGTTTTTCGTACTCGATGATTACAGCGTACTGCGCGAAGTCAGTGAAGCATCGCTGGAGCAGGAAGGCTCGCTTTATTCAACGCGTAAGGCTTGGCTGTACATCCCACGATCCGATCTTGATTTCGATGACCTCAAGGGCTCGCAAGGGGCATCGCACTATGTCGCGCCCAACCCAGAGTTCGGTGCCACTTTTACGTACCATCTGAGCGACGGGCTGAAGACGCTAAGCGAGACGCGCATGGCCGCTGAGGAACCCCTTGAAACGGCCGGGAAAGATATCCAGTTCCCAGGGTGGGAAGCTGTAGCTAAAGAGGCGATTCAAGCCGAGCCCACGGTTATGGTCATAGTGAAGGATTCCCAAGGGAACGTAGTGCGTCGCATTGAAGGGCCGAAGGACAAGGGCTTCCATCGCATCGCTTGGGATCTACGCTACCCTGCTCCCAAAGTAATCGGACTCAGTGAGGGAGACGAGCATGAGCCATCTCGAGGTCTCATGGCTGCACCGGGCAGCTACACGGCGACCCTCTACAAGCGTGTCGACGGACAGGTCAGCCAGCTCGATGAGCCGGTGGAGTTTGAGGTAGAGCGTCTGTATCAGGGTGCACTGCCTGGGGCCTCCGATGCAGACGTCGCCGCGTTCTGGCGGGCTTGGGAAGATGCCACCCGAGAAGCGTCAAAGCTTGATCTTGAATTGTCCGGAGCTATTACACGCGTCGACGCGATGGGCAAAGCATTGTCGAGCTCTCGAGCGGATGCCGGTGAACTTGACGCAAGCTTGCATCAACTGCGTGAAACGCTTCACGCACTCAATGCCGAGGTGAAGGGCAACCCAGCCAAAGTAGAAGTCGGCGAGAAAACTCGACCTACTATCTCGCAGCGTCTGTTCAACGTAGAACGTACTATCTACCGTTCTCTATACGGACCTACAGACACGGGCCGACGGGAACTGGCCCTTGCCAATAAGGCTATGGCATCAGTCCGCGAACGTCTGGATAGCGCAACGTCTTCAATGAAGGAGCTGGGCGAGGCGCTGGTAGCGGCCGGCGCTCCGCATGTCGAGGGTGTCCGTCTGGACTGATTGCTTACAGAAGCGTAAACAGTCCCAGGAAGCCTCGCTATTGCGGGGCTTTCGAAGCCCACGGCATGGAATCATCAGTCTCGGCAGAAGGCGGCGCGGCTCGCACCGCGCTGGGTCGAGACTGAATTGCAAATAGCAGCGGCAGCAACGGCCCGTTCGTCACTAGACCCTAGTGGATCCTGTGGCGTCTTGGGACTTTTGCCACCAGATCAGGGTCAGTACCAGCGACAGGATTAGAGGTATGCAGGCCAGCAACAGGTTTTGCCAGCCCAGCCAGTGCAGCACCGCCCCCGCAGACAAGGCGGCCGTGGCTTGAAAGCCAAACACCAGCATTTCATTGAGACCCTGTACTTTGAATCGTTCTGCCGGAGCGTAAGTCGTTGGCAACAAAGTGGTGCCGGCCAGGAACAAGAAGTTCCAGCCTATGCCCAGCAGTACAAGCGCCGTCCAATAGTTGAGAATCGCACTCCCCGTTAAGGCTAATATCACTGTCAACGCATAGGCCAGCAGGCCCAGCCGTATTACCTTGGCAGCCCCCCACCGACTGATCAGCCAGCCACTGAAAAACGACGGCAGAAACATCGCCAGAACATGGCTTTGGATGACCAGTTTGGTGTGATCCAAGCTATGGCCTTCGTACACATGCATATGCACTGGCGTAGCCGTCATGATGAAACTCATCAAACCGTAGCCACCGACTGCAGCAACGATGGCCATGACGAGTGTGGGGCTGCGAATCATATCCCGAAGGGAGCGAACATCACCCGATATCTCACTCGCCTGTGCTCGGGATGTTGGCGTGAACAAAAACAGCAAAGTGCAGACGCCACAAATGCCTGCCATCAACAAAAACGTACCGACAAACTCGGCCCCAATTAAATCTCTACCACTCGTCGCCAGCTCAGGTCCAATAATGGCTGCCGCTAATCCCCCGAGTAGCACCGTAGAGGCCGCCTTGGGCATCAAGTCGATTGATACTGCCTCCATCGCGGCAAAACGCAGTTGCTGAATGCCCGCCAATGCACAGCCAAAACCCAGGGCGGCAGTGCAAAACAGGGCAAAGCTCAGATCACTAGCCGCCTGCGCCGCTAACAACGAGGCAAACACCGCCACGACTGTGACAGCGAAGAATATGGGCCTGCGACCAAAACGGCGCATGAGTCGAGTGATGGGAAGTACGCTCAATGCAGTGCCCGATATCATCACCGCAACGGGCAGGGTCGCATAGGCTGGCTCAGGAGCCAGTGCTGCACCCAGTACGCCGCCGACAATCACCATCATGGTACCAACGCTTACCGCCAGCGATTGGATGAGGGTGTATAGCCACACCGCCCTGGGGAGAGCACTGAATGCCATTTCGATTCCGGGATACCAAAGGATGAACTATACCTTGGCTTAGACCTCGGCTTAGACCTCGACTGTATGAGTTCGAGTTTTACTTTGATGCTTTTTTAACTTCGAAGCTCTTTTAACTTCCACTACGCAGAACGCGGTCGAAGGTTCAGCTACAGGGCGTGGGCCAGGTGAGTGGTGTCATCGTTTCTGGTGTGCTGAGCTCAACGCCAGCCGCGGCCAACTCGTCCCGGGCGACGCGCTGTAGCGCCACAACTTGAGTCTGGGAGAGTCCGAGCTCGAAGGCTGCACACTCTCCATCCCCCAAAGCCATTGGGTCTACACCCGTCACATTGCCAAACACCACGAGCGCCTCGAGGTAATAACCGTAAGCACTGCCGTGATAATGATCCCAGGTCCAAAGGTCCACCTTGTTCGCATCGATACCGTCGTAAGGATTACCGTCTGCCACACCCCTGCGCACAGCGCGGTTAAACGCCTTACCCACGGGGTTCACCGCTGTAACACCCGGGACACTGGCAGCGAGCTGCTCATAGGCGTCGTTCACGTCTATACCCATTTGCTCAATGCCCTTGCCGGACCAGGGAGAACCTGGACGATAGGTAAGATCCGGCCTGGACCACGTAGCGGTGACGTAGAACTTCACTTGCGGATTAACGCTTTGCAGTACCGTGGCAAGTTCGCGACCCGTCGCTAGCAATCTTGTGGGATCACCCGGGGCGTTGGCATCGAGCGTGCTGTAGCTGTGCGCCACTGCCACATCCCAAGGTTTCGAGGTGATTTCTCTGTTCTTCTCACGAAGATGAAAAGCAAAGTCCGAGCCCGGATGCGTTTCTAGGGACACATCCCAAGAGAGTCCCGCTTGCTCCGAAAACGCTTCAAAGAGTGCGGGCACTCCACCGACACCTTGACCGTTAAGATCCGTAACGGTATCCGCTCCCCAGAACCAAGCTGCGGAGCCATAGCCAAAGGTAAAGCTGTTACCGATGAAAAGTATGGTCTTATCCTGAGCTGCAGCTGGAACCGCGCTACCGAGCAGTAAAAGAACAACGGCCATAAGGCTTCGATTCATGTTTGGCTCCAACAAGAAAACCTTTTTAAAGATCGCACCTCCTGCACCTGGCGGACCACAAAGCCTTCGCTCTCGGTTTGAATCCCGAGGCACTCGCGATCGATCTTACGGTGCCAACGATTCCACGACATGGGCGCCATATTAGGCAACAACCGTTAAATATCCATTCGCAGGGATACGGACAGCGCCCGCGGGGGAATGTAGCGATACGCGCCCGTGGAATCGGCGTTCCAGGCAAACTCATCGAAGAGGTTAGTGAGCCGGCCGCGAATGACCACGTCGTTGTCTGCAAAGGAAAACTGGCGTCGCAGTCCCAAATCGAGAAGCGTGTAGGGGTCGATAATGACAAGCCCCTGGGAATCGGCATTCTGTTCTCCCCGGCTGGTCAGACCCAGGTCGAAAGACCAACCGGGCGCCCACTGCGGTCGATAGTCAAGATTTAGCGTTGTCGAACGATTGAGAGCTCCCGCTGGACTGTCCGCAAGCGCACCGGAGTCCACTGCATCTCCCGTCAGGATCACATCGTAAAACACTGTTCCCAGAACTAACTGCAGCTCCTCTGTTACCGGCCCTGCCACCGAGAGCTCCACACCACGATTGATCTGCATTCCCTGTTCGCCAAAAAAGCGGTCTTCGTCAAAGCCAAAGAAAGGCTTCTCGATCTCAAAAATGCCTGCGACAGCGGTGAGACCGCCAAAAGTCACACGCGCGCCCGCATCAATCTGCTGCGTCTGCGCCGCTGGCGGTGACTCGTTCTGGTTGATAGCACTGATTGGCGCCACGGGGCTCTCTTCGAAACCTCTCACAACACCGCCATAGATCACCACTCGCTCACCCAGAGGTGCATTAGCGTTAACGTTGTAAAGCACCGGGTTTTCTTCATCGGCAAGATCTTTACTACCGGGCACCACGACGTCCCGGGAATAGTCAGACTGCTGAATACCGATATTGAGCTGTCCCGCATTCTCCCAACGCAAGTCATAACTGAATCCCAGGGTAAGCTGCTCCACAGATTCTTGAGATTGCTCGCCCACCTCGACATCCGGGCGCTCAAAGTACACCGGCTCATCGATATCCGCATCACCAAGATCGATACCCACGGTGCCGCCGTATTCCCTGCTGCGATCCAACCCACGCAGATTTGCAGTGAAACTATGCCTGCGGCTTCCCTCGTAAAAGTGACGTGTAACTCTGGCTTCGAGGGAGCTGGACGACGAGGATGTCGAAGGGCCCAACGCCGACCGGCGACGTGCAGAACCATCGGGCTCCACAGCTGTATAAAGCACGTTTGCCTGCTGATCCCATTCGCGGCTGGAGCGGAAAACCCCGAGACGATACTCCCAGTCTCCCGGGCGATAATTGGCCAGTACGCCTAGGTTGTAACGCGGACCCGTAAATTCTGCCCAAGGCTGACCTACAAACTTGAGAGGAGTGACCTCGGGAGGCTCATAGGGGCCTGCGGTGAAGTATCGCTGGGAAAACTGGTTCTCGATTTCTTCAACATAATCCGCAAAAACCGTAATGTCGGCATCCGGCTTAGGAGTGAAGCGCAGATTACCGCCGACGCTTGCCGCGATATCGTTAGTGCCGTTGCCCTCCTCGTCTTCTTCGTAGCCAACACCGAACGCAGCCTCCACACCTTCCGCGAGGCGAGCCTGAAGATCTGCCGCCACTCGCACTCCGCCATAGCGGCTGCGCTCCAGAATCACGCTCTGCACCGGTTCTTCAGCAACACGGCGCAAAGAAAAATCAGCGATACCTGTGGGGGCAGGCAACATATAACCCTGCGCTGCCAGACCAGCACGAATCTGAGATCCCGAGACAAGACGATCGCTAAAACCTGACTGGCGATCGATGAAAATTCCGTCCACCCGAATATTGCCGGCAGCGGTAGGACTAAACCCACGAACGTTGTTGGCACTGTAAAGGCCTATCTCCTCATCCCCAACGCTGGAGCCAAAAGCATCGGCGGCGGAGCGCACCACATTCTCGTTTGCTCGCTGGGCGTGGACTCCGGGAATGCAAACGAGGCACAGGGTTAACACCTGCAGCTTGCAGATCAACCGCAAATACAGGAGAGAACTCGACATCGGTAGCGTCGAAGGTTTTCGAGTTTTAAAGATTTGCACAGGCACCTGCAGCTATCTTCCAATGAGGGACGCTTGCAAGGTACATACGCGAGCAAAAATAAAGTGGCTTTATCGGCAATGTCGAGTCGTCTGTATTAGAAATCAGGCCCCTCTCAAAAACTCTGCCATAGCTGCATAGCCACGCTTGGCGGTATCGATGCAGTTCTGAGTGGACTCCTGCGACTTGCGAAGCTGCGTCGTCATCCTGTATGCCCGCATTGTTGATAACCACAGAAAGATCAGCATGGCGCTCCATGAGTTTCTTTAACAAGCTATCGCGATCATTCCCGTCGGCAAGATTGCAGGCATAGCCCATCCACTCGGGATGGCTATCAAGGACCTTTGCAATGGATTCTTCTGAGCTACCGACAATTACAATGCCGTTGCCTGCTGCGGCAAAGGTTTCTGCAATTGCCAGGCCTATGCCCCGGGTGCCCCCGGTGACTAATACTGTATGACCGTCTGTACGCATCGAATGCTTCTCGGTGGTTTACCGTTGTGAAACTAAGGTAGTTACGAATAGCAACGACTAATGGTTCAGCATCAGGGCCTGGGAAAAACTTTGGAAATGGGCTACATCCTAGAAAGGGCTTGCCGCGGCGTTAGCCGAATGAGCCTGCAGACCCGCGTAAGGTAACGCGGTCCAGTCCTGGCGCAGGAGCTGCTCCATGGTGTCTGCAAGCAGCAGCTCGGGATCTCCGGGATGGATGCCGATGCGAAGAGGAAGCCCGCGTCGGCGTGCGTAGCTAACCATTAGACGATTCATGGCGGTCAGAAATCTAGCACGGAATCGGGTGTCCGCTTCAAAGCCGACAAGCGGTAGCCGGCGGAACAGCCAGTGGCCATCACTGCCACGCAGGTGCACGCCACCCAGAGTTTCAACGCAGTCGTAAGACACAAGAGCAAGATGCCCGGTGCCCATACCAAGAGCCCAAGCGGGCGGCACGTAAGCGGTTGGCGTTGCCAGTCCAGCCTCGCCGAACCACTCCCGAGACCGCTGCATCAGGTCTGCAATACCGTCGGGGTCCAAGGCGAGGTGCTCCGCTACGTTGCGTGAAATCAGCGCGGCGTGAATCCGGTGCCAGGGCCTGCGAGGCTGCGTTTCGTGGTGCCATCCATGGGCGAGGAGTTCGCAGCCATCTCGCTGCCACTGACGCAGGCGCGTAATCTGTCCCGAATCCCAGTCTCGACCCGGCACCACCAGCAGCGCCGGTGGTCTCCAACCGTGGGCAGCCACGCGTTGCAGAATGGCGTCTGTCTGTTTCAGAGTTTCCGGCATGACGTCGTGGATCGACAGTAGAGCCGGGGGTGCGCTGGTCATGGTCGTGCCAGAGCCTGTGATGCCAGTTGTTTGCGCAGTAGCGTCAGCCAGTGATCCACGGTTTGCTGATTGAGAGTCAGGGCGACGTTTCGGGCATCGGACGATTTTTCCTGCCATTTTTCCGGCGTCAGCTCGAGGAGTGTCTGGAGCTGCCCCGTCACGGCCTCCGGTCGCAGCATGGAGAATAGACCGGGGCGTAGTGTTGGCCAGCTATGGATTCCCGCCGTGGCGGAGACAAGGGCAGGCCTGCCTCGGGCCATGGCTTCCAGAGCAATGGAACCGAAGGTTTCGAAGGTGGACGGCAGCAACAGCAGGCTCGAGTTGTCGAGCGTATGAACCAGCGTGGCACGATCCAGCCAACCGGTGAAGCGGATATTATCAATGCCCGAAGCTTGGGCCTCGAGGGCGCTGCGCAGCGGGCCTTCGCCGCAGATAACAAACTCCAGCTGCGGCAGGGACTTTGCCGCGATGATGATCTGTTCTACGTTTTTCTCTGGCGCCAGACGTCCTGCAAAGCAGACGCTGCGCAACTTTTCGGGTATCTGCGGTGGTGTGGTTTCCAAAAACTCGCGAGACAACGGTGTGCCGATAACTTCGACCTGCCGCGCACCCAGTCTGCGCACCTGACTTTCGAGATGAGCGTTGTTGATAAGCACGGAGCGACTGCGCCGGCAAAGGATACGGTTGGCTGTTCCCACTACGAGCTTCACCACCGAGCGATATAGGGGATTCCGCCAGTACATGCTGGCCAGCTGATCAAAATCCGTATGAAAAGCACTGATGAGAACAGCACCGTGGCGGTGCGCCTCCCAGGCGCCAAGAAGCCCATAGAGCCCAGGAGTCACGGCAACCACGATATGCGGGCGGAGCGCATCACAGCGTCGGCGAATATGACGCATGGGCGGTGCGACAAGACGCTGCCCGGGATCGCCAGGCATGGGAATGCTCACGCGTGGCGCTGCAACGCCGGCACCTGGTTGAAAGACTTCAAGAGCTTCCACCCGCGGTGCAAGCTGTGGCAACAAATCATGATAGTAAGCGCCGGTGCCGTTACGTTCGGGGAAGGCATCGGAGAAAAACGCAACGCGCAAAGGTGTGCCGGGAGGTGCCACGGCGCTATCGATGGGTTGCTGCAGGGCACTCATCGCTGCAACAGTGCCTGACGGCTCAGGACGGAATAGGCTTCCCAGAGAGTGGCGTCCAGAGATTCCCGCTGTAGATCATAGTGGCCAGGATCGTGGCGGTGCGGCGGCGCAGAAACCGTGGCCGTCGCTCCGGTGTTTTCCGGTCGGTCCCGTCCCAGACGAAGATAGATTTGATCGAGAACCTTATCGCCTTCCTTGGCCATCCATTCCTGATCAATCACCAGGGTCTCGCGATGACTCGCAAGTCGCGCGAGATCCGTGAACCAACGCTCGTAGTACTGTCGAAACAGGCGCGGCAGGTCCTCGCCGTCCGGGTCCGTAGCAAAGAGCGATCGTGCCGGCTGTAGGGAAGATACCTGGGAGGATACGGCACGCAGGGGTTCACGAATGCAGAGGATCATAGTCGCGTCGGGAAATCGCTCCTTAAGAGCGTCACCCCAGCTCGCAAATGCAGCGTTCTTGGACAAAAGCTGCCGTCCACCGTGGGCAAAGACATGGCGCTGCATGAGAGCGTGGTAGTGGTCCATCAACCGCTGTCGCCGACCCTCAGACATTGTGTTGAAGTCCCCCAGAGCCGCCAGGGAAGACGATCCCGGGAATGCCAGGGAGGCAAAAAAGCACCCCGCCGCTGGCAGAAGAGCCAGGTAATCCTCCTCAGCTGCGTCGAGACCAATTGCGTGGATAGCCTCCAGCCCCCTACCACCACGCTTCACCAGCCAGCGCAGCGCGTGCGCAATAGGCGCGCCCATAAGCTTATCGAGACCAATAAGGCCGCGGATAAAGTAGCGTTGACATAGCGAAGGGGCGAAAAGAAGTTCCCAGGTACGCGTGGTAGTGAAAGCACTATCGTCAGCCAGGGCTCGGTGCAGAAACGTGGTGCCACTGCGCGGCACGCCGAGCACAAACACTGGTCGGTGGATGGACTGGCGACGAAAGGCGGGGAACAGGACGTGGTCCAGGGCTAAACACAGCCAGTGCAGCAGTTGAACGACCATGAACAGCGGGAACAGGAGTAGCAGCAGGATGCGCCGCGGCGTAAGGGGCGCAGCCGCTCTTTGCCTGCCCCAAAATGCGCCCAGCCAAGCCCGGGTATAGATCGCTGTGGCCTCGAGAAACAGGCGCATCAGAGCGTCACCGGAACCGCGTTTCGCAAAGGCCATTGCTGGCGGGTCCACTGCATCGCTCGCCTGCAGGAACTCGCGGGTGGACAGGTATCAGGACCGAACATGGCCGGAGTGTAGGTCTAAATTGTGACAGTGCCTTTACGGTTAGAGCCGCAACTGTGAAGGTTTCGTGACAAAGAGCTTCACACTCGCTCCCCACAGGTAGACCGTCTAGCGCTTAAAGTATTCCTTCAATTTGCCACGGATAGCCTGAGCCATTTTCGGCGTCATCGGTCCAAGAAAGCCTCGCTTATCCTCGGGGATGTGCGCCGTTGTGCGTTCGTCGGGGCGAAAAACGTAGTAGTCGAGGATATCCCGCCAATGATTCCTTTCATTATGCGGTGCTATCTGTGTGCGCGTCCCCATCCAGATCCAGCCGTGGGCCGACTGCCCGCCCAGATCGACGGGATTCTCCTGCAACATCCCAGGGAAGTAAGACTCTGCGGCGGCAGACGCCACGTAGAGACACAACTGCTCTGCTTCCTCTTCGCTGGCCGCGATTTGCTTAAAAACATCGCGCAACCCAGCTTTCTGAACATTGATATTCAAGGACATATCGTCGTTATAGAAAATACGACCGCGGATTTCAGGTGGGCCGCTGGTTACGAACACCGGTTGCTCGTTATAGAACTTGAGAAGATACGATCGCGCCGCATCGGACGATTCCAGTCCGGCCTGCACCAGAGGCCAGTCGCGAACCAGGCCGCGCACGATGAAAGGTGTGGGCGCGGTAAAGTCCGCGGGCGCCAAATTACCCGAGGCGTCGAGCTTTTTCTCGGGGATATGCGGCAATCGATCGATCGAGCTTGCGGTACTGTCCAACACGACGAACAAAACTCCTCTATGGGTGCGTGGCCAATACTACGCCTTGGGACACGAAGCGTCCCGCGGACTCAGTCGTTTTGATCGCCTGTCATCGCTAAGTTTTTCTGATCTTGAACAATGGGTTTGGTACAGCCCGCCGATTAGTAGAAATAAAGATTGGTTAACCCGATGACACCGATAAATTGGCCAAAGTTCGACGGCTAACGCGCATTGGTTCGCTATATTTTAGTAATAGATTTAAGCTATCACATAGGTCCATTTAGTTCCTTTACCTCTATAGGTCTAGTAGACTTCGCGCCACATGGAATCGGGCCTCCCCACGCATTGGGCAAATCCTGAGCGAAGGTAGGCGTCGAGAACACAAATGGGTGTTCGCTAACAAGTAACACCTCAATATCGAAAATGGAGATTTAGCATGTCAGCTATTACAGAGCAGGAACTCACCGAAGCACGTCAAATCTGGGGCGATGCACTCGTCGCTATCTCTACGGCCTACGACAACGACGGCATTGAGGCCGCGACCGAGCTTGCCAATGGCGCTCTGGACGGAGCTTACGGCTACAACCTGGGACCCGTCCTTTTCAAACCAACGCTAGCCAGTGGCGAGCAGACCTTCCGCCCCACGCGTGAGGGCGCTCTGTCGTACTTTGTCGGCCAGAATGACGCCTATCCTGGTGATGGCGGCTTTGGCCTCAAAAGCTGGCGCTCGGTTGTTTCCGAAACATCAGCCAGTTTTATTGAAGGCGACGTTGCCATGTGGATGGGCTGGGTGACCTTTACCGACAAAGACGGCAACGTGACCAAGGTCGACAAGAGCTGGGGTTACAAGAAAGACGAAGCTGGCACCTTACGCATCGTTCTGCACCACTCGTCCTTGCCTTACCAGCCGTAACGGAGAACTGCCAGCCCTCTGTGCGCCCTGGCAATTCCCTGGGGATAGCACGGCGCGCAGGGGCGACCCAAGTCGATTGTCCAAAATATCACTGGGATCGAAGGCGTACACCATAAAGTTTCAGCAGGATATAGCACCATGTTCAGCAATTTAAAAAACGACTTGCCCGCAAGTATTGTAGTTTTTTTTGTAGCAGTACCTCTCTGCCTTGGTATCGCCCTTGCGAGTGGCGCGCCACTCATTTCCGGGCTGATAGCCGGAATCGTGGGCGGCATACTGGTTGGCACCATCAGTGATTCGCAAGTTGGTGTTTCTGGTCCCGCCGCGGGTCTTGCTGCAATTGTTCTAGCAGGTATTACGCAGGTTGGTGGATTCGAAAACTTTCTTGTCTGCGTCGTTCTCGCTGGCGCGATACAGATCGTACTCGGATTACTGAAAGCGGGCGTGATCGGATACTACTTCCCTTCGTCAGTGATCAAAGGGATGCTGACCGGTATCGGTATCATCATTGTGCTAAAGCAGATTCCGCACTTTTTTGGCTATGACGCCGATCCAGAAGGCGATTTCGCGTTCTTCCAGATTGACGGAGAAAACACCTTCAGCGCGCTGATGAGCACTGCTGACAACATTAGCCTTGGCGCGACCCTAATCGCGGTTGTGGCGATGGGCATTCTTCTATTGTGGGAGACCGTCCTTACCAAACGGGCCAAAATCTTCCAACTTATCCAGGGTCCGCTGGTCGCTGTGGCAGTAGGAATCATCTACTACCTGGTCACACGCAGCAACGACAGCATGGCGATCTCGCCCGATCATCTTGTCAACGTGCCCGTCACCTCGAATGTCACCGAGCTACTCGTGTTTCCGAACTTCGCTGCGATAGGGCAGGCGAGTGTTTGGATAATGGCGGTCACTATCGCCATCGTAGCGAGCCTGGAAACGCTCTTATGCGTTGAGGCCACGGATAAACTGGACGAGCAAAAACGGGTGACGCCAACGAACCGGGAGCTCTTGGCGCAGGGGGCGGGTAATATGTTCTCCGGTTTTATCGGCGGTCTGCCCGTGACTCAAGTTATCGTCCGAAGCTCGGCTAACATCCAGTCAGGAGGCAAAACTAAGCTTTCGGCAATTTTGCACGGTGTATTCTTGCTCATTTTTGTACTTCTCGTACCAGGCCTGCTTAATATGATTCCCTTGTCGGTTTTGGCTGCGATTCTATTTGTCGTCGGTTACAAACTCGCCAAGCCTGCGCTGTTTAAACAGATGTACGACTTAGGCTGGGCTCAGTTCTTGCCGTTTATTGTCACCGTGCTGGGCATCGTGTTCACCGACCTGTTGCTAGGAATCTTCATGGGTCTGGTGGTGAGTGTTGTCGTGATTCTGCGCGAAAGCTTCAAAAACTCGCACTTCTTGCACCGCGAGGACGAGAACGGCGATGTTAAGCTCACGCTAGCCGAAGAGGTCACCTTCTTTAATAAGGCCGCTATCTTGCTTGCCCTCGACAGCCTGGATACCAACTCGTCGGTTACTCTCGACGTGCGCAACACGCGATTTCTGGATCAAGACATCATAGAAATCCTGGATGACTTTGCGGACAAGGCTCGTCAACGCGGCATCAGTATAAAAGTTGTTGCCGAAGGCCGTACCGCTGAGAACCCCGAGAGCTATCGCGAGTTTTTCCGACTCGCTTGGTAACGCTGTCACACAGCAGCCTCCGCTTTGCCGGGGGCTACTGACACCCCCAAGCTAGCGGCGTTCCAAAAATACATACGCGCAATGCACTGCTGGCTACGGGGCTGATAGTGTCCATCGTGCTCGCCGTGGACAAGCCACTCCATTACTACCGTATGTTGTTGGCCTGAATCAGGCGCCCGCCAGCCACTTACCCACGGCCCCAACGCCCTCGATATTCAACTGACCGGCCAGCCCCGCTTCGCGGTGCACGTGAATCGCCTGGTACTCGTGGGACTGCATCATGTCGAGCATGGCCTGCCGGGACGGATACATGGCAATGGCCATGGAGTCCCACAGCTCTTCGACTTCACCGAGCATGAGGCGCTCCACCGGAGCAGAGAAAGCGAGATAGCCGCCGAACTCCGGTAGCAACTTCATTACCCCGACTCCATACACGGCATAGGCTTCGGCGCCGCTGAGTTCAGTCTCGCGGCCATCGGCGTACTCGGCCCGGTCCCTGAACTTGAGCAGGTTCAGCATGTAGATGGCGCCATCGGCACCCGGTTCCGCATAGCCCGCCATCTGTTCCGGCGTTGGGTGAACTGCGTTCTTCACTTCCATGGTGATCTGTTCCTTCAGTCGATGATGTCGATAGCGTCGGAGCCCGCGGGTAATTCGAACCACATACCGTCGTGGGTCAGCACCATGTTATCGGTAAAGCCCCGCCTAAAAATGTTCTCCATGACCTTGTTCCTGGGTCCCGGTACCAGGTGGTAAAGCGCTGTCATACCCACGCCGGTGCTTTTCGTAAGCTCTATCACGTGGTCCGTGTGGGCGTGATAATCCTGGATATCCCCAAGGATATGCGCCAAACGATCGCCTCCACCTGCTTCGGCGCCTTTCTTCATGGTCTGCACGATGGGCAGCGACAGGGCATCTGTGAGGAGAAGGTTTGCATCGTCCACCATGGTCCGTAGGCGGTCCGTAACGATCGTGTCGCCGGTGATGACCACCGATCGGCCTTTGTAGTCGAAACGATAGCTGACCGCGGGATCTATGGGGCTGTGATCGGCCTCGAAGGCTGTGATGGTCAGCTCGCCGAATTCCAGCGTTGCTTCTTCCGCATGTTCTACGGCCTGCATAACCCCATACTCCGGGGGCATAAAGCTCATGCCGTGGTGCTCACTGCGATATGCGCGGTCGTGCGCGAGGACCATGTTATACCCGTCAATCACCTGCTGTACGCCCGGAGGGCCGTACACTTTCAGGGGCCCGTCGTGGCCCGTGGCCCAGGCCTGCACATTAATGGTGGGCAGGTCGGCTATGTGGTCGGAGTGAAAATGTGTCAGCAATACGCCATCCAGCTGGTCTGCAGGCAGCGCGGCGAGACCCAGGTTATTGGCCGACCCCGCCCCCACGTCGACCACAAAGTAGTGCTCCGGGGTCAGTACTGCCACACAGGCCTGGGCGCGTCCTGGTGCCGGAATGGGTGCGGCGCTACCGCAGATAAACACGCGCAACCCATCTAAGCGCGCTTCTGGTTGTGCCGCCATGGCACTAGCCGCCCGGTCCAGGAGGAAGTTCTGACCGGGGACGGTGTTCACTGCAACAAAAAACAGACCGCCGATGATGAGTGCCAGAATGGCAACGATACTGAGTAGGCGTTTCATGAAACAACTCCTGCACTAAGGTTCGATTCAGGTACGTGGTCGGCGCCAGAAAATCAGGTCGAGGACGGATGCGAGACTGAATAGCATTAGCGCGAGCAAGAACCTCGGGTCAGAATAATAAAAGACACCTTCGACGGGGAAGGCGATGGTCTTATCCAGGGCAGCCAACTTGAACTCGTGGCGCTCGGCAAAAACGGGATTCATGGCAATTTCGAAAAGATCCCGACGACTCCGATAACGCATGAGGGCGCCGGTTTCCCAGACCTCAGCGCCTTCGATACCCGCAATGTCCAAGGCGGGTGCTACCGCACGACCTGCAAAGATCGGATGGGATGCCCTCGCAAGAAGGGCCGGATACATGTATTCCATATAGTGATCCAACAGGTCATCAGCATCGCTCCCGCTTTCTGCTCCGGCCACGGACGGTGGATTTTCGGCAAGATCCAGGAGATTCACCATGATGAACTGTTTGCCTGTGTCCTGTTCCAGAAACGTTCGCAGGCGATTCCGGGCTTCAAAGGTCGCGCCTTCCCGGGAGCGCTCCACGAACCGCTCAATCTCCTCGTCCGATAGGGCACCCCCGGTGTTGGTGTACCAGAAGGTAAACAGCAGCCAGAGTAATGTGGCGCCGGCCCAAAAAGTCTTTCGGGCGCTCATTGGGACGCCTCTGCAACACAGGGCGCAGCCAAAACCCAAGCTTCTGGAAGAGCGGCGCTACTGGTCCGGATGTAACAGTCGGGTGTTGTCATAAGTCTGTTCATAGCTGAAGCATCGTAGATTAATGCATTGCATTATATAATGCAATGCATTAATCTCTCCCCATGACAACGCAAACTACCTACCGAATATGCCGTCCGTGACAAATGCTCGCCCTCAGCCTGTCGTGGATTCCACTCGGGAGCAGTTACTGGACGCCGCAGAAGAGCTCTTCCTGGCTGAAGGTCCGGACAACGTTTCCCTGCGCGCCATCGTGCGTCACGCGGGGCAGCGCAATCAGTCGGCCCTGCAGTATCACTTTGGTAATCGCGCAGGACTTCTCGCCGCCATTCGTCATCGGCGCATGAGCCAACTCGAAACCCGTCGCAGCGAACTCCTGGAGCAGAATCTGGATCTAGGGGCGAACCCGAGCGTCCGTGACTGCTGCGCCCTGCTGGTGCGGGCGCCATTCCTGCTGTGTCGGGAGCAGTCGGATTTTCGGGACATGCTGGGCGCGCTGGGGCCCCGGCTACTGATCTCGGACCGGCAATTGATAATGCTTGAGGCTGCCGATACGTCTGCGAGCCTTCGGCGCATCATGGAGTACATGTTTCGCAAAATGGAGCATCTTCCCGGGGAGTTGCTGATGCTGCGTATCGGAACCGCCCAGGGTGCGGTGCTCCTGTCCATCACCCGCCGCGCCCGTAACAGGGAAAGCTTTCGCGGCGCCCTGGCTGAGCTTTTCTACAACAATCTGGTGGACCAGTTGGCGGCCATGCTCGACGCACCGGTGTCACCCGAGACGCAAAAGGCCCTGAGCGAGCTCTCCTAGCTGCTCCTGAACATCATCAAGGACTTCTCTTTATGAAAATTCTAAGAACGCCCGACTCCTGCTTCGAAGGCCTCGCCGACTATCCCTTTACGCCGAACTACACAGAGATCGAAACCGCCGATGGCTCGCCTCTGCGAATTCATCACCTCGATGAAGGCCCGGCCGACGGCCCTATCGTACTGTGCATGCACGGCCAGCCGGTGTGGAGCTATCTGTATCGCAAAATGATTCCGCTGTTTGTGGCCCAGGGTATCCGGGTCATCGCACCGGACCTTCCCGGTTATGGCAAATCCGACAAACCGGCGTCGCGGGACGACTACAGCTACCAGAATCAGGTGGACTGGATGGTGGCCTGGCTGGACAGGAACGGGTTTAGCGGCATGACCTTTTTCGGGCAGGACTGGGGCGGGCTCATCGGCCTGCGTATGATTGCCGAACGCTCCGAGCTGTTCGATCGTGTGGTTATTTCCAACACCGGACTGCCCTATAACCCGACCGTAGAGCAGGATGTCGTCGATCGGGTAGCGGAGTTCCGTAATAACGCGCCGACGCCTACCCTCCCGGAGATGGCTGCGGCAATCCAGAACGTACCCAAGGAGCAGGCGCTGGCCTTCGCCTACTGGCAGAAATTCTGCTGGGAGACGGAGGATCTTCCTGTGGGTTTCATGATGTCGACGATGCTCGAGAAGATTCCGCGCTGGCGCCTGGCTCTGCGGGTTATGGCCCATCGTCTGGGTCTTGCGCCGCTGCGCTCCTCCACAGACATCGGTCGTGCCTACGAGGCTCCGTTCCCGGACCCGAGTTACAAGATGTGTCCGAGGGCCATGCCCAGTCGGGTGCCGACACTCCCTGACGACCCCTCCCTTGAGGCGCAGGGCAAAGCCTGGGAGTTTTTCAGTCGATTCGAGAAGCCGTTCCTGTGCGCTTTTACCGATGATGATCCGATCACGCGCGGCGGGGATGCGCCGTTCCGGTCGAAAGTCCCCGGGGCTTTTGGGCAAGCGCATACGACTATCGCCGGTGGCGGCCACTTTCTTCAAGAAAAGCGTCCTGCCGAAGTCGTGAACGTTATCGTGGATTTTATGAGATCAGCCTGAGGGTGCTTGTATGAGGACGTGGATTAAGTGGATCTTTGGCGTTGCCATAGTGGCGCTGCTTGGGGTGTCGGGCGCGTGGATGAAACGCGAAGACCTGGCCCTGTACATGGTGTCGAAAACCATGGAAAAGCGTTATCCGCAGGCTCCCAACCAGCCTGTTCCGTGGTCTCGGGGCAGCGCCGACACGGTGGGTGAACGGCCGCCCAATGTGGTCATGATCCTTGCCGATGATCTGGGCTGGAATGACATTTCTCTCAATGGTGGTGTGGCAAGTGGCACGGTTCCCACACCGCATATTGACTCTATTGCCAAGCAGGGAGTGACCTTTACCAACGGTTATGCAGCGAATGGTACCTGCGCGCCGTCGCGGGCTGCGATCATGTCGGGTCGCTACGGCACACGTTTTGGTTTTGAATTCACGCCGACGCCGGCGGGCATGATGACCCTGGCAGCGCTGAGTCCACCGAGTGATGACCGTATCCGCGGGAACATTTCCCACAACGCCGAAGAACTGCCCTACGAAGAGATGGGTATGCCACCTTCCGAGCTCACAATAGCCGAACTTCTGAAGGCCCGGGACTACCACACGGTACACATCGGTAAGTGGCACCTGGGTACGGCCAATGGCATGGACCCCCGGTCCCAGGGTTTTGACGAAAGCCTGTTAATGGCCAGCGGTTTATACCTGCCGGAGGATCATCCGGATGTGGTGAACTCGAAGCAGGATTTTGACCCCATTGATCGTTTTTTATGGGCGGCCATGCGCTATGCCGTCGACTGGGCCGGCGAGCGCTTCGCGCCTGAGGGCTACCTGACGGACTACTTTACTGATCAGGCCGTGGAGGTTATTGAGAACAACAAAGAACGCCCGTTTTTTCTCTACCTGGCGCACTGGGCACCGCATACGCCGCTGCAGGCATTGCGGGAGGACTATGACGCACTTTCGCACATCGAGAATCACCGGGAGCGTGTTTACGCGGCCATGATTCGCAGTCTGGATCGCGGGGTGGGGCAGGTCCTTGAGGCGCTTGAGGAGAATGGCCTTAGCGAAAACACCCTGGTGATGTTTACCTCGGATAACGGCGGGGCTGGTTACATCGGGCTTCCGGAGATAAACGCACCGTATCGAGGCTGGAAAATCACGCTGTTTGAAGGCGGCATTCACGTACCCTTCATGGCCAAGTGGCCGGCGCGTATTCCTGCGGGCATCACCTACGATGCTCCCGTGCAGCACTTCGACCTGTATGCGACGGCCGCTGCGGCGGGCGGTGCTGCGCTGCCCACGGACCGGATCATCGATGGTGTTGATCTATTACCTTACCTGGCGGGTCAGGAGAACGGGGTGCCGCATAGGCAGTTGTTCTGGCGCAGTGGTGCGTCTCAGTCCGCACTCGTAGATGGCTGGAAGCTCAACGTCAGTAATCCACCGGGGCGCAGCTGGCTCTTTAACCTGCGCAATGATCCGACGGAGCAGAATGATCTTTCGGAGCAGTACCCGGCCAAGGTCACAGAACTCCAGGCGGCCCTGGACACCCATAATGCCGCGCAGGCTGAGCCGGCATGGCCGAGTCAGGCGTCCGCGGCCGTGAACATCGACAAGGACCTGAGCCTTCCTGATGCGCCGGACGATGAGTTTATTTATTGGTCCAATTAGATAACTGCTTGAGGCCTTCTTTTAAAGCTCTGGCCTAGTCAAGAGCACGTGGCACGAGCTGCCGCGTGCACCCGTTCAGGAATGTGCTTAGCCTTGCGCCCCATTCAGCGCGGTGAGCGTTTCGTCTCGTAGTTTTTTGAGTTCAACCTGCATTTCGATGACGTTATCCCGCCGCCAATAATAGAACTCTGCGTAGCGCTCTATAAAACGAATGAGCGCCTTTTGCTCGGCCAGCTCTCCAAACGGCGTCAGTAGTACTTTCTGGCGCTCGAATTTCTCAGGATCCTCTCGAACGCTCCAGCGTTCGTCTAATTCGTTGAAGAACTCTGTGGTTCGTGTCCGATCAACATACGGGACCATCTGCATAGTCAAAGTCTTGTGAAAATCCGCGATATTGGCTTGGGCGCGTCGGAATCCTTCCAGTTGCAATTCAAAGCGCGCCAACTGCTCGCGAAATGGCTTGGATCGGATTATGTGCAAGCGTCCGCTAGATTGCAGTTCTTGCACAGTCGAGTCGATAAAATCACCGCTTCGCCAGTTTTCAACCGCTAAGAAACGCTCCTTGAATAACTTTTCCTCGCCGGCCACCAGTGCGCCTTCCCGCAATTTGTCAGCGACCCAATAGGTGTTCTTGGTCTTGCTGGTTAAAAAATCTATGACGCTCTCGTTAACAGCAATAGACTCATCTATATCCGCTAGAATTCTGGAGAGAAAATAAACTTCATCTATTCGATCCTGCCTGTCGTCGTTCAAGTTGGCGACTTGAATTCCAATGAATACACCAATCACAACAATGGCGAAATCTATTCCAACCGCAAACCAGTTCTGGTCTTTAACGTGTTTTGTGAGGCTGCGGAGAATCATAAGAGGGACGTGGCTTCAAGGCGCTGCTGCGGGCATCGCTGGCAATTAGAACATAGCCGGAAGGTCACGTCCTAGGCGAAAGCCGACCTCCCGCAACGGCTAGCTTACCGTCTCAGATGGGTCGAAAAGAGGCGGTTGATCGACGCCCATCGAATGTCCGCTTTGGAGAAGTTGAGAAAATGCTGGCAGGTCAGGTCGAAGCGTTTTTAGCCACCTAAACGTAACGCCTCGCTATGGCCCGCGCACAAAAAAGCGCGGTGGGCTGTACCTGCCTCACCGCGCTTACATTTGGCTATCCAGCAACCGCGGTATGTTCCGTAAATCACTGATTTAATTGGTAGGACCAGGCGGATTCGAACCGCCGACCTCTACCATGTCAAGGTAGCGCTCTAACCAACTGAGCTATGGTCCTAAAAGGGACGCGGATTATAAGTGCCCGAACAAGGTCGATACAACCGTCTTTCTTAAAAGTCTATTGGGTTAACTAACTGAGAATTTACCAGCATCTCCACGTAAACTGGCAAAACTGTGAGAGGAGTTTCCATGGCAACAATCAGCTGTGACTGCGGGCACGCCAAAGTAGACGTACTTGGCAAACCCTTACTCCGGATAATCTGCCACTGCACGCTATGCCAATCGTTTTATCAAGCGGCTGAAGGGGACCCTGTCATCTTTAAAGCGTCGGAAGTAACGGTGCAAGACGATGAAACAGTGAGCTACCGCCGGCTGCGCAAGTCTCCAGCGGTTGATCGTGGTGTTTGCGTTGGATGTGCCCAACCTATCGTGGAGTTTTTTGCGATGCCGCTGCTGCCGGACATTGTATTTATCCCGGGTGACCGCCTAAAGAACCATCCGGATTTACTTCCCGACCCTGCACTTCGAATCTTCTACGACTCACGCACCGAGGACGCCAGCGACGACATTCCCCGGCACGAGGGTTACTGGCCAAGCCAACTTGCCTTAACGCGGCGACTACTCCCCGCACTACTTCGCTAGATACCCCTGCTAAAGCTCACCGAAGACCAATTTGCCTCCAACAACGGTAGCGTGAACTTTGTTCTTCCAGAGCTCTTCTCGTGGCATCGTAAATAAGTCATCGCGTACTAGGATGAAGTCCGCATCGTAGCCCGGAAGCAGACGCCCGACCCTTCTCTCAGTATGGCCTGCGTAAGCGGCATCTTCAGTAAACAACGACAGCGCCTTGTTACGACTAACAGCCTCACTCACCCGCCAACCCATCGGTGGCTCTCCGTCCCGGTCCTGCCGCGTTACTGCCGCATGCAAACCAAAGAAAGGGTTGGGCGGCTCCACAGGGAAGTCAGATCCACCGGCCAGCTTTGCGCCACTTTCGAACAGGGTTTGCCAGGCGTAGGCTCCTTCGAGGCGCGCCTCGCCCACGCGATCACCGGCCATGTTCTTGTCACTCGTGGCATGCGTCGGTTGAACTGAAGCAATCACGTCCAGCTCCGCAAATCGATTGATGTCAGCAACTCGCAGAATCTGCGCATGCTCCACACGATGGCGCAGTGCCCGTTGCTCAGCGGACGCGTTGAGCACTTCGAACTCATCAAGCACTTTGGCATTCGCCAAATCACCAATCGCGTGCACATTGACCTGATAGCCAAGCTCGGCCGAATCACGAATCTGCGACATCAGCTGCTCGTCCGACAGGAGCAGCAATCCTCGGTTACCCGGATCATCGGAGTAATCTTCAAACAGCGCTGCACCTCGCGACCCCAGAGCCCCATCTGCAGAAATCTTGACGCTGCGCAGCTCAAACAGACCATTCGCACTGTCTCTGGGACCCTCTAACCACTTCGCTTTGATGCCGGGGTCAGCCATGCGCAACATGGAGTAAATGCGCATGGGGAACTGGCCGTCCTCAAGTAGCGCGTCATAGGCATCAATCTCCAAAACGGAGGATCCCGCATCGTGAGCGCCGGTCATCCCGAGGCTGACCAAATATTCCATCGCCCGGCTGAGGTCGCGCTTTTTACTGGCAACCGTTGGAGCAGGCATTGCTTCTCTCATTAGCTTCATGGCGTTATCGACAAGAACGCCCGTCGGCTCACCACGATCATCGCGAACAATGCGCCCGCCTGCAGGATCAGCGGTATCGGCGGTAATGCCCGCAAGGGCAAGGGCTTTACTGTTCAACCACATGGCGTGACCATCAACGCGACTCAAGGCAATGGGCCGATCGGCCGTAACCGCATCCAGAGATGCCGTGGACGGAAACTCACCTGACGACCAGAGCACCTGATTCCAACCGGCCCCAAAAATCCAGGCGTCTGCGACTCCGTCAGCAACGGCTGCCGCTACACGCGCAGCCGCTTCCGCTTCACTGTCACTACCCGTAAGGTCGACGCTCGCAAGGGCGCTCCCCAGATCTGCGATGTGTCCGTGCGCGTCGATCAATCCAGGCAGCAAGGTAAGCCCGTGACCGTCAATACGAGTCTCGGCGTCACTCTTCGATGCCGCGGCTTTATCATGATAGATGGCGGTTACTACACCCTCGTCGTATTCAAGGGCGGCAAAAGCTACGCGCTCTCCGTCTTGCATCGTGTAACCCTGCACGTTGTGAATCAATGTCGCTGCGGACAAGTGCATCGGCAAAACTAACAGCGCTGCCAAAGAGCAAACACGCTTATTCATTCAGATCTCCTTGGTAAGTGTTCAGGCCAACCCGAAGGGACCGCCTAAAACACCTAAGACTACCGCAAACATTTATGGGCTAAGTAGGTTCTGCACCTATCGAATGCTACCGCCGCTTTCCGGGCCTGACCATCGCCTTCAGGCGGACAACACACCCCCTGTCGTAGTCATTGTCGCGTGCTAGACTCGAAGGTTCCGCGATTAATCACAGCACGGGATATTGAGGTCATGAGCAGTAGCGTACAACCCTTACTCGAGGCCATTGAAGCGAGCCCTGACGGGCCCGAGATTTGTGCGATTTTCGATTTTGACGGAACCATTATTTCTGGTTACTCCGCCATCTCGTTTATCCGGGAACAGCTCCGCCGAGGCGATCTGGCGGTACGGGACTTCCTCGAACTCGCCAGCGCCATGACTAACTTTGGACTGGGCAATCTGGGTTTCTCAGGCATGATGGCCGTCACCACGCAGTTTATGCGTGGAATCGAAGAACAGACATATGTAGAGCTGGGCGAGGACCTGTTCACCAAGCAAATCGCGCGACTGGTTTATCCTGAGTCTCGCGCGCTCATCGACGCACACCTCGCCAAAGGTCATACCGTAGGCATCATTTCCTCTGCGACGCCTTATCAGGTAGAGCCTGCTGCGCGAGATTTGGGCATCGAGAACGTATTGTGCACGCAACTCGAAGTGGAGGGCGGAGTCTTCACGGGCAACGTCGTCAGACCCACCTGCTTTGGTCAAGGCAAAGTCGATGCGGCCGAAGTACTGGCCGATAGTGTTGGCGCGGATCTGGATAATGGCTTCTTTTATTCCGACAGCACCGACGATCAGTTGCTCCTGGAGCACATCGGAAATCCTGTCGCGCTTAACCCCAGCGACAAGCTGCGTGCCGTAGCCCGCGATAACAATTGGCCCACGGCGAGTTTTGGCAGCCGCGGTCGCCCGACTCTGGGCCAGTTCGTGCGCTCCGTTGCCGCAACGGTCAGTCTGGTTCCCACATTTGCTGCTGGACTGCCTATCTACGCGCTCACAGGCTCTCGTCGTGAAGCGACTAATTTCTCTATCGGTTTGTTTGCAGAAACCGCTAGCGCGTTGATCAACCTTGATCTCAAGATAAGCGGCGAAGAGAACTTGTGGAAACAGCGACCCGCTGTATTTATTTTTAACCATCAGAGTAAAGCTGACGTGGTTATCGGAGCCAAGCTACTAAGGCGTGATATGGCGGGCGTCGGAAAACAAGAAATCAAAAAGATGCCTGTCATCGGCAAAGTGCTGGAGATGGGTGGCGTGGTCATGATCGATCGCAAAAACGCCGCGTCTGCGATTGAAGCCATGCAACCTTTGGTTGATGCCATGCGCAACGAAGGCAAGTCTGTGGCTTTGGCTCCCGAGGGCACACGCACCGTATCTCCCAATCTTGGTCCGTTCAAAAAGGGTGCTTTCCACCTCGCCATGCAAGCCGGCGTACCCATTGTCCCGGTCGTCATTCGCAACGCGGGGGATGTCGCACCCAAAGGCGACTTTGTGTTCCGACCCGCGACCGTAGAAGTGGAAGTACTCCCGCCGGTAGATACCAGCGACTGGACACCGCGAACGCTCAGCAAACATATACGGGATGTACGTAATATGTTTCTGAGAACCTTGGGGCAGCCAGAGGAGCCGGAACCCGGAACAGCAAAGGCAAAAGCCAAGACAAAAGCTAAACCCGCCGCAAAGCCCAAGGCTGCTAGCAATACAACGACCAAAGCTAAACGCAGACCAGCGACTAAAGCCCGGCCAAAGACTGCGGCAAAAGCGCGGCCCAAGGCGCGTCCAAAGTCAGCGGCAAGTTAAGACCTGAGCGAGGTCGTCGTTTCGTCATATAAGGAGAATAAAATGAGCGATCTGAACATCGCCGTACTGGGAGGTGGATCCTGGGGAACCACCGTAGCCGCGCTTACAACACGTAATGCACCGGTCACGATTTGGGCAAGAAACCCCGCAACCGTCGATGAGATCAACACTTCGCACAGCAACCAGACCTACTTACCCGATGCACCGCTCCCAGAGCGCCTGCGCGCCACCAACGATATCGGCGAAGCCGTCGCGGGCGCGGACGTTGTTGTGATGGGCATTCCTTCGCAGAACTTCCGCAGCGTGCTCATGGAGGTCAAAAAGCACCTCCGCGCCTGGGTCCCTGTGATCAGCCTCACTAAAGGCCTCGAGCTTGATACGCGCATGCGTATGACCGAAATCATCACTGAGGTGCTGCCAGGGCACCCCGTAGGCGTACTCACCGGCCCCAACCTTGCGCGAGAAATTATGGCCGGGCAGGCGGCTGCAAGTGTGATCGCCATGGACGACGATATTATCGTTCGCTCGCTGCAAGAAGTGTTTAAAAGCGGCTTGTTCCGCGTCTACACCAACACTGATGTAGTCGGCTGTGAACTGGGTGGCGTCCTCAAAAACATCATCGCCATTGCCGTAGGTATGGGAGACGGTCAGGGCGCTGGCGACAACACCCGTGCGGCTTTGATTACCCGTGGTCTGGCCGAGGTCACGCGCCTTGGCGTTGCCATGGGTGGTCGCACCCAAACCTTTGCCGGACTCGCGGGCATGGGCGATATGATTGCGACCTGCACCAGCTCTCAGAGCCGTAACCGCCACGTAGGTATTGAACTGGGTAAGGGCAAGAGCATGGAGCAAATTGCCAGCGAAATGTTCATGGTGGCCGAGGGCGCCAAAAGCGCGCCTGCGGTCATGGCCCTGGCCGACCACTACGGCATTGATATGCCCATCGCTCGCGATGTTTATCGTGTAGTGACCGGCGAGACTAATGCCCGGGGAGCCTACCGGGGCCTCCTGAGAACCGCCGCTGGCGCTGAATCAGAGCCGGGCTAGGCTAGGTGTTGATGCACCCAAAGCCGCTGTCTGGCAAAGAAAGTTACCCCACTCAAAATTAACAGAGAGACCCGACGCATGATCCGCGCAATCTATCCCGCTGCCCTCAGCCTCATCATAACCGGGTGCATGAATGTCACTGTGGTCGAGTCCGCCTCTCAAGGCGAGTCTAGCAATGCAGTGACTGTTGTAGACGTCTCCAACTCCCCCATTCCTGATTATCAACGCGAGAGCCCCTGGTACACGGACGCGCAAGCGCGGGTAAGCCAGGCCAGGACCATGGGTAAAGCCAAAAACGTGGTGGTTTTTCTGGGCGATGGCATGGGTATCTCGACCATTACTGCAGCGCGTATTCTTGCGGGGCAGCGCGAGGGTAATCCCGGTGAAGAAAATCGCCTGAGCTTTGAAGAGCTTCCTGTTACCGGTCTTGTAAAAACCTACAACGTAGATTCCCAGACTCCTGACTCCGCGGGCACCATGAGCGCCATCATGACCGGCGTGAAAACAAAGATTGGCGTGTTTGGTGTCGACGAACGGGTGATTCAGGAGGACTGCCAGAGTAGCCAGGGCATTGAGCTCCTGTCTTTGCTGGAAATAGCCGAGCTGGCCGGCAAGTCCACCGGGGTGGTGAGTACAGCCCGCCTCACCCACGCTACGCCTGCAGCGACCTACGCAAAAACGGCCAATCGCGACTGGGAAGACGATGCTGAGCTCTCCGAAGATGCCAAGGCACAAGGCTGCACCGATGTCGCCGCACAATTTTTAGCCTCCCGCGAGCGCTTGAACGCTCAATTCGGCAAGGGTGCCAGCGATGGCATCGAAGTCGCACTGGGTGGCGGTCGCCGACACTTCCTTCCGAAGACTATCGAGGGAGGACGCCGTGGCGATGAACGCAATCTCGTCGACGAATGGCAAACGGCATACCCGAGCGGAAGTTACGTCAGCGACAAGACGGAACTCGCAGCCGCAGATCAAGCGCCCTTGTTAGGTCTTTTTAGTGGCTCCCATATGGCTTACGCCTCCGAGCGGGCAGTACCGGATGCGAAGCAGCCATCGCTTGTTGCAATGACCCTTAAGGCGCTGGAACTGCTCAAGGATAATGATGAGGGCTTCCTCCTTGTTGTCGAAGCGGGACGTATCGATCATGCCCACCACGCCGGTAATGCGGCAAACGCCCTGCTGGACACTATCGAACTGTCCGAGGCGGTAGCGGCGGTGATGGGCAACACGGATGCAGATGACACGCTGGTCCTGGTCACCGCCGATCACAGCCACGTATTTACCATGGCGGGTTACCCCAGGCGCGGCAACCCCATTCTGGGCAAGGTAGTTCCGGCCTGGAGTGATGAGCCCTCACTGGGTGAAGACGGCCTACCCTACACAACGCTGGGCTATATGAATGGCCGCGGCTTCAGGGACCATGGCGACCAGTTAAATGCCGACAGTACCTATGCGGAGGCGCCAACCGCGGGCCGACAAGACATTAGTGACGTCGACACAACCCAAACGGGATACCACCAGGAGGCTCTGGTTCCGATGAACGCGGAGACCCATGGCGGTGAGGATGTGGCAGTGTATGCCAGCGGCCCCGGCGCTATGGGTGCCATGGGTGCTATCGAGCAGAACCAGTTGTTCCACGTCATGCTGCAGGCGACCTCCTGGGAAGCCGAGGCTGCTGAGCGTATTGAGGACCTGAGCGAGCGTCGCTAGCCGCGAAATCCCCATCGCGGTGCGGGCGGAATTTTTCGCCGGCATCGCAATCAAAGTAAGTAGGCCGCGGAAACATTCGTATACATCAGATTACACGGGAAATAGACCCATGCGTGTACAACAACATGCCTTGATCCTTAAGCCCCTGCGCAGCGCGGTGCTGGCCGCCGTGGCCTTGAGTCTGCTTGTGGCTTGCACCACAAGCCCCACGGGACGTAACCAGTTCATGCTCATATCCCCGGAGTCTGCCATCGTGGAATCCAAGCAGGCCTATCTGAGCACCGTCGGTGAACTGGATAAAGAAAACAAGCTGGTCGACGATCCGCAAATGGCGGATCGCGTCGCCACAATTACCGGGCGCCTGGTCACCGAAGCCATCAAACTCTATCCCAATTCTGCAGATTGGGAATGGAGTGTTGCCATCATCGATGACCCCGAGACGGTCAATGCCTGGTGTATGGCCGGAGGGCGTATGGCCGCCTATACCGGACTCTTTGAGCAACTCGGCCTCACCGACGACGAGTTTGCGCAGATTATGGGCCACGAAATTTCCCACGCATTGGCAAATCACACAGCAGAGCGTATGTCTCGCGCCATGGCTATCAATGTAGGAGTCCTCGCTGCGGGCATCGCATCAGACAATCATGCGGCAACGCTGGTAGGCGCTTCTCTGGCCGCTAAAGTAGCGCTGGAACTCCCCAATAGTCGCGTGGCTGAATCCGAAGCAGATCAGATTGGTATCGAATTGGCGACCCGAGCGGGCTACGACCCCGAGGCTGCAGTCACCCTGTGGCAAAAAATGGGTGGGCTATCAGACAGTCGTCCCGCAGAATTTTTGAGTACTCACCCTGCTCCAGAAAACCGTCAATCCGCCTTGAGCGCGCTGGTGCCAGAAATGCGCGCCCTCAACCCCCAGGGAAGCCTGGCCAAAGTGACGCCGGTTACCATAGTCCGCTAGCTATCTGCAGGAATACCTGAGGTCTCGCGAGGGGTACTTTTGGCGTAGTCCAGTTCCGGAATTTCTGTAAGGCTCGTACTACCTAAAAATTGAGCCGCGGCTTCTGATACCAAATCATCTTCAGCCAGATGTTGCTCAAAGAATGCCGTGATAACCACCCGAGCGATCATCTGCTGGCGAAGAACATTCATCGCTTTGGGTAGCGGGTCGACAATACACAGCTCATTGGGCGCGCTGTAATCAATACCCAACTCCTTGGGCCCAAACAGGCCTTCCCATTGACTCGCATCATCGGCCTCGATGTATCGACCTACGGACCAACAACCCAAGGCATCAGTGTTATCCATGGCTCTCAAAAGGGCCGTTCCACCGGAGAAGCCCGTGTGCGAGCCGCCCTTCACCGTAGCCAATTCTGCCCCGGGCTTCTTGCCAAGAACCGGTGCTGCATTACTGGCATAAGGCACAAGCACGTCGAGGTCTCCCGCAAACATCATGAAAGGCACGTCCACGTTGCCAAAGAATTTACGCGTGAAGAAATTAGTCGGGCCGGCAATTGAGAGTACCGCCGCAATCCGCGGATCACGCCACTCGGGGTGAAAACCCGCCAGCGTAGACGTTAGACCGCCCAGTGATATCCCCAATACGCCCACACGTTCCGCATCGATTTTTCCGGATAAGGCATGACCAGAAACCGCGCTGTAGCCCAGCAAGGTGTCAATGAGAAAGCTGATATCTCCGGGCTGGTTGATCACGTCTTCAACCAGGGCTCCCCCTGGAGCACCCATGCTTGTCAGAGGGTAGTCCACCGCCACCACGACAAATCCGTGACTCGCCAGATGTTCGGCAAGGTAAGTGCCATTGCGCCTTCCCGAGGTGAACCCATGGCTGAACACGAGTAAGGGCCGCGGACCGGCTTCGGCCTCAAAGGGATGCCAGACATTACCTTCTAATAAGCGCTGGTCATCGCCCGGGTAGTCACCATTGGGCTGCGTCGGTCGATCGCGATCGACAAAGGACTCATCAAAGCTGGCTACGGACCAAGGGCCCGCCGCGAGACGTGCCTCACTTTCACTACCTGCCGGAAAGCTTTCGGGCTGATGAGAAAGCGTTAAATACAGCGCAAGGACAACAAGCAGTAAAGCCAAGCTTGCGAGAACTTTTAGCAGCAGTTTCAAGGATCACACCTCACAGATTGATCACGAGCTTGTACCACAAAAAAGATTTCAGGCGTCGTCCCAAAGGGGGAAATTGAGATCCTCGTCATGTTCGCCCAACCGTGGCGGTGGCCGTGCATAAGAAACCGGTGTTCGAGACAGTTTGATCGGGCTCCCGACCACCTTGAGATCTGAATTATCAGGATGCGGCAGATTGACGATCATCTCCCGGGCCACCAGCTGCGGCTCACTGAGCGCCTCGGCAATGGTGTTAATAGGGCCAGCGGGGATACCCGCAGCCTCAAGCTGATCTAACCAATCGGTCGCCTCTCGCGACGCAAAGCGTTCAGCCAAAAGTGGTATCAGGGTTTCTTGATGCGCGACTCGGGCGGCGTTGGTGGCGAACCGCGGGTCAGCTCCAAGCGCTGGTAGCTCCAGGAGCGTTACAAGTTTTACAAACTGGGCGTCGTTGCCTACGGCCACAATAAACTCACGATCCCGCGCTTTAAAACTCTGGTACGGCACAATATTCGGATGCGCGTTGCCAAGGCGCGTGGGTGTTATCCCCCCCACCAGAAAATTGCTGGCCTGATTTGCCAGGGTCGCTGCGGTGACGTCCAGCAATGCCAGATCTACCTGCTGTCCTAAGCCCGAGCGCTCTCGCTCCGCTAGTGCAGCGAGAATGCCAACATTAGCGTAAAGCCCAGTCATGATGTCTGTCAGGGCCACACCCACTTTTTGCGGACCCGCCCCAGGCTGCCCGTCTGCCTCGCCGGTCACACTCATGAGACCACCCATGGCCTGCACCAGAAAATCATAGCCGGGCCGAGCCGCCAGTGGCCCCGTTTGCCCAAATCCTGTGATTGAGCAGTAAATGAGTCCGGGGTTCTCGCGGCTCAGGCTTTTGTAATCGAGCCCATAGCGCGCGGCCGCACCGACCTTGAAATTTTCGATGACTACATCGGCACGCCCCGCGAGTTCGCGAAGACGTTCCTGACCTTCGGTAGACTGGATATCAATGCGCAGAGATCGCTTACCGCGATTCGTGCACAAAAAGTAGGCCGACTCCTGGCTATCTTCTCCATCACCGGCAGTAAGCCAAGGCGGCCCCCAACCACGGGTATCATCGCCGCTGTCGGGACGTTCTATCTTCAGAACATCGGCACCCAAATCTGCAAGCGTTTGACTCGCCCAGGGACCCGCAAGCACCCTGGACAAATCGAGAACGCGCAGGCCGTCAAGCGCAGTCATCAAAAAGCGGGAATATCCGTCTGCGAACGACCGAGGATTAGCGCGTGAATGTCGTGGGTTCCCTCGTAGGTGTTCACCACCTCAAGGTTCATCATGTGTCGCATGACCGGATACTCATCGGAGATACCGTTGCCACCAAGCATGTCTCGCGCCTGCCGGGCTACATGCAGGGCTTTCCCGCAGGAATTGCGCTTAATCAGTGAAATCAAATCTGGCGCTACTGCTCCAGCATCCATCAGTTGCCCGGCGCGGGCACAGCCCTGAAGTCCCAGGGCAATTTCGGTCTGCATATCCGCAAGTTTGAGCTGAACGAGCTGATTGGCGGCGAGAGGTTTATTGAATTGCTTGCGCTCCAGGGTGTAGTTCAGCGCCGCATGCCAGCAGGTCTCGGCCGCACCCAGTGCGCCCCAGGCGATACCGTAGCGTGCGTTATTCAAACAGCCAAAGGGACCCTTTAGGCCCTCCACGTTGGGGAGTAACTGCTCCTCGCCCACAAACACATCATCCATCACTATCTCGCCGGTGATTGATGCACGCAGAGCAAGCTTGCCCTCGATCTTAGGTGCGCTCAGTCCCTGCATACCTTTTTCGAGAACAAAGCCACGAATTACGCCGTCGTCGGTCTTGGCCCAAACCACGAACACATCTGCCACGGGGCTGTTGCTAATCCACATCTTCGCGCCGCTGATGCGATAACCGCCATCCACACTGCGTGCCCGGGTAACCATGCCCCCGGGGTCAGAACCGTAGTCAGGCTCCGTAAGACCAAAGCAACCAATCCACTCGCCGGTAGCAAGCTTGGGCAGATACTTCTCGCGCTGTTCTTCCGTCCCGTAGGCGTAAATGGGATACATCACCAGAGATGACTGCACGCTCAGCATGGAGCGGTAACCCGAGTCCACGCGCTCAATCTCCCGGGCAATCAAGCCGTAACTGGTGTAATCGACACCGGGACAGCCATAACCATCGATAGTAGAGCCGAGCAAACCCAGCTCACCCATCTCACGAAAAATCGCCAGATCCGTGTCCTCATGACGAAAAGCGTCTTTGACGCGAGGTAACAGTTTTGCCTTCGCGTACTGTGCCGCCGAGTCGCGCACCATGCGCTGCTCGTCATTGAGCTGCGAGTCCAGGGAAAAGGGATCCTTCCAGTCCAGGGACTCCCAACGTATTTTTTTTACCGCCATCGAGTGCTCATCCAGTTAAGCGTTTCGGATCACGTAATAATGCGTGACATTCATGATTTTCACTATAACGCGAGAGTGGTACTCAAACATGTCTCCTGAACGGGATATTCCTCCGAAGGCCCGTCGAGGCTATGATGTTTTCCTTGTTTTAATCGCCCAGTCGAGCATGCATTGACCACACACCTTGATCCCAAGCTTGCTGCACTTTCGAATCTCGTCGCCAGATGCCTGCCGGCGCTACGCGGAGACGACTTTGCCGTTGAGCTCATTGCAGGATTGAGGGCTTTGGTGCCTATCGACGATGCTACGGTGCTTTACTACGCCGGGGGCGATTTACCCAGCCTTGTTTACCGCGAAACTCCTCAAGCCCGGGCCAGCGATACCATGGAACGCTTTCTTGCGGGTGCCTTTCTGCTCGACCCCTTTTACAAAGCCGCAACCGAACAGCAGCGGTTTGGCGTCTTTTTGCTCAAGGAGTTAGCGCCAGCCAGTTTTCAAGACAGCGAGTATTACCACAGCTGGTATCGCAACTGCGGATTTACTGATGAATGTGGCTACTTGATCGAGGTGGGCAAAGACGCTTTCGTGAATGTGGCCCTGGGCCGCGTCGAACAGCAACGCTTTAGTCAGGCTCAGCTTAGAACGCTGCGCAGTCTTCAACCGGCGATTGAAGAGCTGTGCAGACAACACTGGGCATCGGAGAGTGGATCCGGTGAAGGTATCCGCAAACATCTGCACCTAGCTCTGGACGACTTCGGTTCAAGCCTTCTGACAGATCGCGAAACGCAGGTGATCAATCTGGTGCTCCACGGTCACAGTACCAAGTCTGTGGCCACGCGCCTGGGCATATCCGTAGAAACGGTGAAGCTGCACCGCAAACATGCTTATGCAAAACTTGAAGTCAGCTCTCAGGCCGAACTGTTCTACCTGTTCCTCGATTCACTCATGAGTAACAAGGACTACCGCGGTGGAGACACGCTGGTGAGCTACCTAGCTAAACCCCAACAGACAGGCTCGCTGTCGTCGTAAGCCAGGCTCCGACGCACAAGGCTCTACCCAAGCATCAGTCATCCAGCGAATCGGTGTAGTGTTTGGGCGGCGGTGTCCAGCCTCGCTCGCCGCGAGCATGGCCGTCATCGCGGTCGTAAAGCATCAGGCCGTGCAGCGCTTCTTCCAGCTCTATATACAGCGACTGAAACCCGCCGCCAAAACTCTCCTCTTCATCCTTTTTCAACCACTGCTCGTAAAGCGCATCACGCCCCGTGGCCTCTGCTTCGTCGAAAGCAGCAGTGAGGTTCTGAGCGCGAAAGGGGTGGTAGTCCAGAGACCTAAGCGCCTCTTTCCCCAGTTGCAAAGCTGAGTAATAGGTTTCGCTGACAACCCAATCAGCTCCCGCCTGCCGCAACTCATACAGGTGACGACGATCATAGGCGCGAGCGAGGACCTTAAGGTGCGGATAAGCATGTTTTAAGTGCTTCGTCAGCGCGAGGCACTGCTCGTCACCATCGATGGCGACGACAAACAGCGACGCTTCCTCAACCCCCGCCGCGTGGAGAAGATCCGGACGCGTTGCATCGCCAAAGTAACTCTTGATGTTTACTGCCCGCATATTGTCGATTTGCTCGGGACTGCGCTCTAAAACGACCGTAGCAATCTGGTTGGCGCGCAGCATCCGATTTACGATCTGACCAAAGCGACCCGTGCCTGCAATGATCACAGGGCCCCGATCGTCTATCTCATCGCTTTCTCTGGCCTCGGTGTTTGACGCGTAGCGCGGTAGCACCAAACGGTCAAAGGCGATGAATAACAGAGGCGTGAGAAACATCGACAGCGCCACCACCAGCAATAAGACCGGCACCAGATCCGGCGCCAGCACGCTGTTCTGCGATGCATAGCTAATCAGCACAAAGCCGAATTCTCCGGCCTGGGCCAGACTGAGGGTAAACAGCCAACCGTCCGCACGACGCACACCAAACAGCATTGCCAGAATAAACAGCACCGCTGCTTTTAAGGCGATCACAGCTAGCGTTAAGGAGATCACCAGCCCCGCCTGCTCCACCAGCAAGCCGAACTGTACTCCTGCGCCCACGGTGATAAAGAAGAGACCCAGAAGGAGCCCCTTAAAGGGTTCGATGTCGCTTTCGAGTTCGTGGCGAAACTCACTATTAGCGAGCACCACGCCCGCCAGAAACGTTCCCAGGGCCGGGGACAATCCAACCAGGCTCATAAGGAGCGCGATGCCTATCACCAGCATCAGCGCCGCCGCGGTAAATGCCTCCCTAAGTCCCGTAGCGGCGATAAAGCCAAACAAGGGCCGCGTAAGAAAGTGCCCCGCCACCACCACCGCGGCAATGGACGACAGTACAACCAGCGCGTGCATCCAGCCCGACAAACCGGCAACCAAGCTCAGATCATGATGCCCGTCATCACTGGCCACATCTGCCGCGCCCATGAGCTCCGGGATCGCCAACAAGGGAATCAAAGCGAGCATAGGAATAACCGCGATGTCCTGAAACAGCAGCACCGAGAATGCGCTTCGGGCACCATCGGATTTATTCAGGCCTTTCTCCTGAAAGGTCTGCAGCACGATTGCGGTTGATGACAGGCTAAGGAGTAAACCCACGGCCACGGCACTGCGCCAATCCAAACCTACCTGCCAGGCAATTGCGGTAAAAATTGCCGCAGTGACCGACACTTGCAGACCACCCAAACCCAGGAGGCGGCTGCGCATCCGCCACAGCATGGCGGGTTCGAGTTCCAGACCCACCAGAAACAGCATCATCACCACGCCAAACTCCGCGTAGTGTTGAATGGTCACACTCTCCTCTGAACCCACAAGCCCCAGGGTTGGACCAATGACGACGCCTGCCACCAGGTAGCCAAGCACCGAGCCCAGACCAAAGCGCTTGGCCAAAGGCACCGCAATCACCGCGGCCAGGAGGTATACAAAGACCTCCAGTAACAGGCCGGTCACAGCGCGACACCGGTATCAGCGTCGGTGTCGCCGTCAGCGTCCCTCAGCACTTCATTAATCGTACAGGCCTCACTTTGCGTCCAACCATTCAGGGTCTCGCGAGCCAGCTGATCAAGAAGTGACGAGAACGCTTGGAGGTGCGCCTCACGTCGTCCCTCCTCTACTGCCGTGCGAGAGCCAAACAGTGCAAAGGGCGGGATATAGCGCATATGGCACAGAGCAGCCGTCTGCTCCAGCGGCCTAAGCAGATCCCTGAGACTGTGATGGTTGTAACCACTCACGTCATAGGCAGAGCCAGCACCCCCCGCACTGCAGGCGCAAAGGAAATACTTCCCAGCCAGCGCAGTGCCTTCTTTTCCGTAGGCAAAGCCGTGCTCCAGCACCAGGTCCTGCCACTCTTTGAGCAGTGCCGGCGTTGAATACCAATAGAGCGGAAACAAAAACATGACCACATCGTGCTCGCAGAGCCGCTGCTGCTCTTTGTCGATGTTGATGCGGTAGTCCGGGTACTCAGCGTACAGATCGACAAAGCTTGCCTGAGGATGAGCTCTCGCCACCGAGGCAAGATGCGCATTTATCTACGAGCGATGCGGCGACGGATGGGCAAACAAGACCAGTATGCGACGTGCGCTCAAAGATTCATTCCTCGCCGGGGAGCGGGATAAACTCGTCATCATCGGGAACACCCGGAAAGTTACCCGCGCGCCAGTCATCCTTGGCCTTCTCGATACGCTCAAGGCTGTCACTGACAAAATTCCAGTACATATGTCGCTCGCCCAGCGGATCCCCGCCAATCAAAAGCACTCGCGCTGTTTCGGAGGCGCTGAGCAACAAATCTTCACTGCCTTCGAGGACGACCATAACGCCCGACGGGACGCCCTCGCCATCTACAGACACCTCGCCTTCGGCAACATAAAGGGCGTGCTCTTGTTCCTGAAGCGCAATACGCACCTCTGCCTGCTCTGTCACATTAAGGTCGGCATAAAGCGTGCGAGAGTAGGTTTTTACCGGCGAATGATAGCCGGCGAGCTCACCCATGATTAAACGGAAAGTCACCCCTCCGCTCTCCCATTGAGGCAGATCCGCTGCCGCATAATGCGTAAAGTCCGGGGGTATCTCCTGTTGCTCTGCGGGCAGAGCAATCCATGACTGGATACCGTGCAGTTTAGAAAGACGATCAAAATCGGAACCCGGTCTTTCGGAGTGCACAATGCCATTACCAGCGGTCATCAAATTGATCGCACCCGGGTGAATGGCCTGCACAACGCCCAGACTGTCGCGATGCAAAATCTCGCCTTCAAAGAGATAGGTAATAGTCGCGATGCCGATATGCGGATGAGGTCGTACATCGATACCGGAGCCCGGAGGAAATTCTGCTGGCCCCATATGGTCAAAAAATACGAAGGGGCCCACCATACGTTGCCGCGCGGCGGGCAGAACGCGCCGAACGCTGAACTCCCCCAGATCTTTCTCTCGCGGCTTAATGCGTAAGCGAATATGGCTTTGCTGTTCCTGGCATTCGGCCTCTTCACAGCTGAAAAAACTCATAGTTTCTCCCGATCGTCTGGTGCAGCGGTCACGAAGCTCAGGGTAGTCGCTTCGCGCATAAACAGTGTGACTGACAGTTAAGCTGATTTACAAATTTGTATCGTACTCAAGAGGCGTGACATGCCGCCCAAACTCATCGATTTCCTGCTGTTTCAGTAAGGCGTACATCTCTTGAAAAGGCGCACCCAGATAATCAGCAACAAAGCGCGACTGTCTAAATACGTCCAGGGCCGCATTCCAGTGCTGTGGAAGGCTGGGCGCCAGTTGCTCCCAGGCGTTCCCTTCCATCGCCGGTGGCGGCTCCAGAGCATTCTCAATCCCGTACAGCATGCCGGCAAGCAGCGCGGCGATGACCAGGTGTGGCTGGGCATCCGCGCCCGCCACACGATGTTCGAGACGCATCGCGGACAGCGGTCCCGCGGGGACGCGAAGCGCTACGGTTCGGTTTTCGTAACCCCAGCAGGGAGCCAAAGGCGCATGCATACCCTTTTGAAAGCGTCGATAGGAATTCATGGTCGGGGCCAACAGGAGCATGACGTCAGGCAGGGTGTGCATGCAGCCTGCGATCGCCTGGCGCAGCAAAGGACTCCCCTGCGCGGTGCCGTCATTGAATAGATTGTTTCCGTCGGCATCCTGCAAACTGCAGTGCAGGTGCATGCCATTGCCGGCCAGATCACCAAACGGCTTGGCCATAAATGTGGCAATACGCTCAAAACTACGTGCTATGCCGCGAATGGCACGTTTGAGCAGCAGCGCCTGGTCCGCGGCGAGAAGTGCGTCCGGATGATGCAAGAGATTGATCTCGTACTGCGAGGGCGCCCCCTCTTTAATCAAGGTATCTACCGTAAGATTTTGAGCCATACAGCACTCACGCACGGCATGCATAAATTCATCAACCTCGGACATGGCCTCGAGTCCATAGGTTTGACCTGAGCCCAGCGCCCCACCCACGCTGTCGCGTTGAGTATGCTGGGGCCGACCCAGCGCATCTCTTTGCGTGTCCAGAAGAAAAAACTCCATCTCGCTGGCAACCACAGGCTGCAAGCCTTGCTTCTGAAACCGTGCTTCCAGGGCACCCAGAATTCGTCGAGGATCCAAGGGGTTGCTCGTACCGTCTTCATGATCGAGGCTGACGAGAATTTGCGCCATGGGGCGCTTTGCCCAGGGCATAGGAACAAGGCTCCGAGGCTCGGCGACACAATAGCCGTCACCATCGCCGCTGAGGAACACCCACTCCTCTACATCGCGGCCCCAGCTATCAAAGGCCAATGAACTGACCGGCAGCTTTAGCTCGCCGGCAAATACTGTGCTCAATTTGTCCCGGGTAACCCACTTACCACGGAGCCCTCCTGCAAGGTCCGCGAGGACGATTTCAAACAGCTCGATATCCGGATGATTATTCAGGAATGTCGTAAGCGAATCTGACTCATTCATGACATGTTCCGCTACTAGATTAGGGGGGATGAGGTTAAAAGCGAGAGCATTTGGCAACACCTTTGGGTTACTGGCAGCACCGCCCGACTGTGACACACTTAAAAATCAAGAAACGTAAACTATCGCAGAAACTATAGCATCGCTTAGAGTCACAGCTTCCGTTTTAGCAACGACAATTAAAAGCAGTTACCGCTGAGGCTTCGACCGGGACACTTGTTATGAATAGCACCGCAGACACCGCCACCCTGAAGGCCCTTGATAGAGCCCACCACCTCCACCCCTTCACCGACTTTCATGACTATGCGCAGGGAAACGGCCGAATCTTTAGCCGTGCCGAAGGCGTTTTCATTTACGACAGCGATGGCAACGGGATGCTGGATGGCATGTCCGGTTTGTGGTGCTGCAACCTTGGCTACAGTCAGGATCGCATCAAGCAGGCCGTGTTTGATCAAATGCAGCAGCTGCCCTACTACAACAACTTTTTTAACTGTTCGAATCAGCCTGCAGTAGAGCTGGCAGCGGCGCTGATCAAAGTAGCGCCCGACGGTTTCGATCACGTGTTCTTTACGAATTCGGGCTCTGAAGCTAACGATACAAACATTCGTATGGTTCATCGCTACTACGACCTCCTCGGCAAGCCGGAAAAGAAGCTGATTATCAGCCGCAAAAATGCCTACCACGGCAGTACGATCGCAGCAGCATCCCTGGGCGGCATGAAGGCAATGCACGAACAGGCCATAGGCCTGAGCTACGTCCACCACATCAATCAGCCGCACTGGTTTGAGCTTGCAGAGCCGGGCGAAGACGAAGATAGCTTTGGCCTGCGGATCGCCCGGGAGCTGGAGTCCAAAATCGACGAACTGGGAGAAGACCGCGTCGCCGCCTTTATTGCGGAGCCGGTACAGGGCGCCGGAGGCGTTATCGTTCCCCCGGATAGCTATTGGCCGGAGCTCCAGCGAATTTGCAACGAGCGCGACATTCTCCTGATCGCTGATGAAGTCATCTGCGGATTTGGTCGCACCGGCGAATGGTGGGGCAGCCAGACCTACGGTATGCAACCCGATTTGATGACCTTCGCCAAGGCAGTCACCAACGGTTACATGCCCCTAGGAGGGGTACTGGTCTCCGATAAAGTTGCCGACGTGCTCATGGCCAGCGGCGGCGAGTTCGCCCACGGGCTCACCTACTCAGGTCATCCAGCATCCTGTGCAGCAGGTCTTGCGACTCTCGACATTCTCCACGAGCAGAACATTGTGGAGCGCGCCGCAAAAGATCTCGCACCCTATTTTCAAAACAAATTGGCAGCGTTAAGGGACCACCCCATCGTCGGCCAGGTTCGCGGCCGAGGGTGCTTTGCCGCCGTCGAGTTGGTCGCCAACAAAGAAACCCGCGAACGCCTCGCTCCCGACTCTGCAGGCGCAGTGTTCTGTCGGGATACGGCAAACAGTCTGGGCCTCATGGTGCGTCAAACCGGCGATGCCATGATCATGTCCCCACCGCTGATCTGCGAGCATGAGCATATTGACTATCTCATGGAGAAGCTCACAGCATCTCTCGATGCTACCGCTCAGCATTACAAGATTGCAGGCTGATAACAGCTCTAAACTAGCTTTGATCGGCCGCAGGTAGAGGGCTTGGAAAGTGAGAAAGAAACTGCCACTCACTTTCCAAGCCCTCTAACTACGTCCTCCGACCTAATTCTCAGATCATCGGCGCTACACACTCGATCGAACGAGCACCACCTAATCGGCCGCTCTACTGCACCATGACTAGCACACAGCTAAGGAGCATTGCAGGTGGCTGATGATTCACGAGCCAGTGGCAGTTTCTTTCTGGCGAGAGAGTCATCAGCCACCTGCAATGATCCGTCCTCGTGCTAATCTCGAATTCTGTAGGCATCGAGAACGCTGCATGACCGACACAATCCAGCATCCAAAAACGCTTCGCCAGCGCGATCTGGTGCTGTTCACCGTGTCGGCGATTCTACTGCCCGATATTATTACTGCCTCCGCATCCGCTGGCGTCTCGAGCATCGCCTGGTGGCTTATTCTGGGCACCTTGTTTTTCCTTCCCATGGGTTTAATCAGTGCCGAGCTGGGTTGCAGCTATCCAGAGCAAGGAGGCATCTACACCTGGGTTCGCAATGCCTTTGGCAGTCGCTGGGCCTCACGTATTACCTATTGCTACTGGGTGAACATGGCACTCTGGCTACCCACAATGTTTATCCTCGTCGCCGGCGTGGCCAACAGGCTATTCGAACTGGAGGCCTCGCTAACAACCCAGATAGTCATCGCTATGACAGTCACCTGGCTTACCGTTGGCGCCAACCTTGTCGCCCTCAGGTTCGGAAAGTGGATTCCCAATATCGGCGCCATCGCGAAATTCCTGCTTTACGCATGCCTGATCTTTGGTTGCTGGCGTTTCTTGTCCTCGCAACAAATGGCTAATCCACTGTCACTGGCGGCTATAACACCGAGTTGGGGCGAGGGCTCGAAATTTATCCCTGCCATCATTTACGGCATGCTCGGTTTTGAACTCGCAAGCGCAGGATCCGAAGAAATGCGTAATCCAGCGCACGACGTTCCCCGGGCAATTCTCTGGTCAGGACTGCTGGTTCTGGTGCTATCGATACTCGGAACCTTTGCAGTACTGGCAACCATTCCTACGACCGAGATCAATCTGGTAGAAGGTGTGATTGACGTGCTTCAGGTGTCGTTTGCGGATTTAGCCATGGCTGATGCCCTGGTACTTTTCCTTGGTATCTGCTTTCTCTTTGGTATTTATTCAAGCTGCGCAGCCTGGTCTATGGGCGCTAACCGGGCCGTGGCGGAGGCTGCCCTCGAGGGAGAGCTCCCCGCGACCTTTGGTATCGAGCTGCCGAGCAATGGCTCACCGGTAGGAGCCGCTGTCCTTACCGGCTTGGTCAGCACGCTTGCGCTCTTCAGCTATGGATTTATGTCAGGCAACAATGAAGATCTGTTCTGGTCTCTGTTTACCTTCAGCTCGGTGCTGTTCATGCTGCCCTATGTAGGGATGGTTTTAGCGTTTCTTCGCATGCGCGCCAGCGACCCGGAGCACCCCCGCCCTTTTCGCGTTCCCGGCGGCGTTATAGGTGCCTGGACCAGCGCACTGCTCTGCGGGTTCATTCTGCTGACAACCATAACACTGTTTATGGTAACCCCCGAGGACGGACCTCAGTGGCCGGTCATCATTGGCGTCGTTGTGGCGCTGTTTCTCGGTGAAATTCTTGTGAGAACTGCGGAACGCTCAGCAAGCAAAAGCGGATGATCGATCAATTCATCTAATTTCTACGTTCCATCGTAAATAAAACTCATGTTGCTCATGAGAAAGCCCGTGCCCAAAGTTGCTCAGTTAGAGACCCGAGAATCTCGTCGAAAAAGCGCCGGGATTTTTGCAGTGGTCGTGCTAGCCACCGCATTGACCAGCGAAATGGTGGCGGTAAAGGCGATCGCGAGCCCAGCTGTGCAGACTGCAGAACAGCTGGAGCTCCAAAAAGTCGGTGAAGCCCGCCTGAAGTTTCTGTTCTGGTCGGTCTATGACTCCCGCCTGTACACCCCTAGTGGAGGCTACAGTGACGGTGAGCGCCCTCTAAAACTGGAGATAGAGTACCTCCTCGACATCAAAGCGGATGCCTTATTGGAGCGTACCTTGATGGAGTGGGGGAACATGGGGCGCGAGCATCCGAGGCAGGATCAATGGCGGGAGCAGCTCGCCGACATTTGGACCGACATAGAATCCGGAGACGTACTGAGCCTGGAACTCGACAGCGCCAACCGGAGCACCTTCCGGCGAAATGGCGAGTTCCTGGGTCGCATCGAAGATCCAGAGTTTGGTCAGGAGTTTGTCGATATTTGGCTTTCAGAAGACTGCACTCGGCCAGAAATACGCGAGTCCTTGCTGGGGAAAAGTGCGGGTTAATCCGCTAGTCCAAAGTCGCGAGGTACTCCTCCAAGCGCCTGCTCGCATCACCTCCGAACAGAATTTGACTGGCCTCAGCCAAACCCGGAGCGCCGCGAATATCCTCCGCGCGAACAACCTGCTCAATCTTGGAGCGCCGGCGCATAAAGTCCTCCAGGCGCACCACCATTTCCCGACGCGCCGTTAATTCTATTTCGCAGCGCGTGTACTCCGCGTGCTCGATCATCAACTCAACGCTATCAGGCATCTCCCGGATACGATCCAGTAACTGAAACGCCGCTTCGCCATAACGTCGCCAGAAGCGCTCGCTCAAAGGCTCGGATGATCCCGGATCGGTCATTTCGTCCAGGCCCAGCTGACTCGCCTGCTGCATAAACAGTGCTTTTACAGAGCCGCGAGGTTCCCCGTACCAGACGGCGTTTGGCTTTGGTACGGTGACATTCAGGGATTCCACGGCCTCTACAACCTCGTCGCCCACGTTCAGACAATCGGTAAGCTTGCCGCCGAAAATACTGATCTGCGAAAGCGCCTTGTTAATCTCTATCTCATGCTTGCGCGATAGCTGTACCCAGTCGGTAGCGCCCTGAGAACCCGTTACCGCAAGAGGCCGCACCCCTACACGCTCGGCAATGATGTCCTCCGGACGAATGGGCTCACGTAGATCGATGAGCTGATTCACGTTATCAAGCACAAACTGCCGGTCCTCGGCAGTGACGCCCACCGAAGGATCACTCACCGCAGTATCTGTGGTGCCTATGCAGGTCTTGGGGCCCATGGGAATCAGGAAAAACAAGCGGCCATCGCTGGCAAAAAACGTCAGCACTCGGCGACTGTCCGTCACACGATCGACGATCAGGTGAATACCCTTGGAGAACAAATGACGATACTGGGTTTCCACCCCCAGCTTCATATTCATGGCGTCCACCCAGGGTCCACAGGCGTTAACGACAACTTTAGCTCTCAGCGAGTAAGTCTTCTCGCCCTCACAATCCCGCAGCTGGCAATCCCAGCCACCGTCCCGGGGGGTGGCCTCATCCAGGCTCACGTAGTTGGCTGCGACACAGCCGAGGTCCAGAGCTCGGCGGATAAAGCTAAAGACAAAACGCGCGTCGTTGTCATAGAGATAACAATCGGAATACTCCAGTCCCCCCGCCGCATTGCTGGTATTGATTTCGGGTTCGAGCTTTTTAATGGCACGGGCTGACAGATATCTCGGCGCGCGGGTTTTGCAGCGGCCCATGAACCAATAGAGCACGCTTCCCAGAAAAACAAAAAAGGACCAAAACCGGAATCCACGCTGAATTGTCGTGAAAAAGCGGATTTCTTTAACCGTAGCCGGGTATGCGCGCATAAGCTCATTGCGCGAGCGACAGAGTTTATTGACCAGCAGAAACTCAAGGCTCTCCAGATACTTGATGCCACCCCAGGCGAGATTGCTGGAGTTAGAGCTCACGCCGCTGGCAAAGTCACCACGGTCAATGAGCGCGACGCGCACGCCCTTTCCCGCCAGCGCGGCGGCCGATACCGCGCCATTAACACCGCCTCCAACAATCAGGACGTCATACTCCTGCCCTTGAAGGCTTTCGAGATTCTTATCGCGCAGCGCGGTGGACACCGCGTTTCCTCCTCAACAGACAATCAGGTATCGACGACGGATCAGCTGGACAGCGACCTCGACAAACACCACTATAACGCACTCTCTTAGCTGTTCTCCCTACTCTCTATGCTCGAAGCAAACCCTGAATCCTATCGTGGCCTGCAGTACCCCTGGGGCCGCGGAGTTAATCCCGAAGCCGGCGAGCCTCAGCAAATAGCCGAAGGTGTCTACTGGGCGCGTTTCCCCATGCCGATGTCCTTGGATCACATCAACCTGTGGTTGCTAGAGGACGACGAAGGTTGGACGATCGTCGATACCTGCCTGAATTTGCCTGACGCCCGGGATATTTGGGAGTCTATTTTTGAAGGGTTTATGGGTGGCAAACCGGTCACACGAGTGATTTGCACGCACATGCATCCCGATCACGTGGGCCTTGCCGGGTGGATTTGTGAACGCTTTGGCTGTGATCTGTGGATGTCGCGGGCTGAATATTTGATGTGCCGCTCCTTGGTCGCTGATACAGGCCGGCCTGCTCCGCAAGTCGCCGTCGATTTTTACCGAGCTGCGGGCTATACCGACGAACAACTGGAGAATTATAAAAAACGCTTCGGTTTTTTCGGAAAGGCGGTCTCGCCACTACCCGACCGCTATCGACGATTGGTGGATCTTGAAACCCTGAGCATTGGCGGTCGCTATTGGCAAATTATGGAAGGCAGTGGCCACTCCCCCGAACACCTTTGTCTCTACTGCCCCGCGCTAAAGCTGTTTATAGCCGGTGATCAGGTCCTGCCACGAATTACACCCAATGTGTCTGTGTTTCCCACGGAGCCCAACGGCGACCCCTTAAAGTACTGGCTGCGATCGAGCGCACGCCTACGCGAACGTCTCCCCGAGGACTTATTGGTTTTACCCTCCCACGAAGCGCCCTTCACCGGTCTTCACGTGCGTTTAACACAGCTACTTGAGGGTCATAAGGACGATTTGAGCGCTCTTTTCGACTTGCTCGCAGAGCCCCGTAGAGCGGTAGACTGCTTTTCTGCGCTGTTCAACCGCAAAATTGAAGAGGGGTCGCTGGGTTTAGCAACGGGAGAAACCCTTGCGCACCTTAACTGTCTTCTCGGTCGCCGACGAATTCGTCGTCACAGAGACGATGAGGGGGTTAACTGGTATGTGCAGGACCCGGATGCCGTCGATTATCACGACGAAAAAATCCCCATGAACTTCTGAGGAAGACGAATGCTGCAAACGCTTAAAGTCGGAGTCTTTCGCAGCGTCTACCGATTCAGCGCACGTCGGGCATGGCATGCTCCGGACGTGCACTCCTCTCCCGGAGCGCTCGAATTGCCTACAACAGCAGGGCCGCTACGGGGGCACCTCTATCGAGGGGCCCATGCCGGCGAGCGCCCCATGGTCATCTACTTTCACGGCGGCGGCTGGGTTATTGGCGACCTTCAGACACATCATGCCTACTGTCAGGCTCTGTGCGATGCCTCCGGTGCGACGGTTCTTGCGGTAGATTATCGTCTGGCGCCTGAGCATAGGTTTCCAACGGCACAGGATGATTGCCTGGCGGCAGCCCAGGCCATTTTCGAAGGACTAGCGGACTTCGGCCCCAGCAATGGCGGGGTTGTGCTGGCGGGAGACAGCGCCGGTGGTCACCTGTCTCTGTGTACGGCACTGGCAGCGGGCAATGACCTGAGACAAGCGATCAAGGGTCTGCTTCTCACCTACCCCGTCGTCGATCACTACACTCGACCGTCGCCCTCTTATGTCGATTGTGCCAAGGGACAGACACTGACGAGCGACATTATGCGCTGGTTCTGGGATAGCTATCTGGGAGACCAGGACCCCGAATCAGAAGAAACACAGCGCGCTTTTCCGATCCGTAGCGCTGCGCTCGCCACGCTGCCTCCGGCGATTCTGTGTACCGCCGGGCGGGATCCCCTGCGAGACGAAGGCATGGCTATCGCCGACGCTATGCGCGATGCTGGCGTGGCGGTTGAGCAGGAGCATTACCCCGATTCGGAACACAACTTTGCCTGCACCATGGGGCCTACGGAGGATTACAAGGCTTGGCTCAGGCGCTGCGCAGACTGGATCGCCCAGCGCTAAGCAAGATTCCTTAGCCGCTGATTTTGCCGAGAATCTCCCGGGCTCCTGCGTCGTCGAGAAGCTTGGGCGCGAAGTACCCCGTTCCCTCTGCGACCGCAAGGTCCACGAGATAATCAAAGTCTGAGCTTTTGATCTTGTCGGACGTCGCGGGAATCCCAACGGCATCCCGAAGCTCAACAACCGCATCAATAAATGCGCGAGCCTGATCTTGCGTACTCTGTCCCGCAGCGCTTACGCCAATAAGTTGCCCAAGCTCAGCCAGAGAACTTTCTGCCTCTGCCGCGCAATAGTCGAGCACATGGGGGAGCACCATGGCATTGGCGAGGCCGTGGGGAATCTGATACTTGCCGCCCAACTGATGGGCAATGGCATGTACCGTGCCTACGTTGACCTGATTGATAGCAATACCCGCATAGTAGGAGGCGAGTGCCATGGACTCTCTCGCCTCGGCATCATCCCCCTGATCATAGGCACGCTTGAGATCGCTAAAAATGATGCGAATGGCCCGTTCGGCGTTTTCCTTTGCGGTCCCGCGATCCCATCGACAGATGTAAGCTTCTACGGCATGGGTCAAGGCATCCATGCCCGTAGCAGCGGTAATAGCCGGGGGCATGCCCAGCTGCAAGTCAGGATCCAGGGCGGTCGCTCCCATGCCCAATCCAGAACCCGAAATCACGCCTTTTTCGTGCGTCTGGGAGTCTGAGATTACCGCGCCCATGGTTGCTTCGGAGCCAGTGCCTGCGGTCGTAGGGATCGCAAAGAGGGGCATCACTTTATGTTTCACCTTGCCAAAACCTATCCAGTCCCGCGGATCTTCATCGCTCGTTGCCCGGGCCGCTACCAACTTCGCACAGTCAATGGATGACCCGCCGCCGATGGCGAGTACCACGTCGCTGCCATGCTCCTTTAGCGCTGCCAGACCCGCTGCTACTTGATCAAAGGTGGGATCGGGCTGCACGCCATCGTAGAATGCAATATCGATCTCGGAGCCCTGAAATCCCTCGAGCGCCTTATCGACGATACCCAGTTCACGGAGCACTGTGTCGGTGACTACCAGCACGCGCTTAAAGCCCGAGCGACGGATGTGCGCACACAACTGCGCGGAGCTGCCAGAACCGGCGAATGCCAAGTAATTTGCCCCCGGAGATGAGGCGGTGAGGATCTTGGCTAGAATAAAGAGGAATTTGTTTTTGATTTTATTCATGCGTGAGCTCGGGTTCCGATTTTGAAGGGGCGAAGAGTAACAAGTCATCTCTTCGGCAGCGAGGGGCTATCACTTGCCCTTTCATGCATCCGATGCGATGTTGGCAATGCCAAAATCACCACAGTCTGCAATAAAAGGAAATACGCTCCATGACAGCCATCACGCGCCGCTATGTGCACATTGACGAGACCGATCGCAGTCTCTCAGTGCGGGAGGATCAGGCTCCGGTTCCCGGCGCAGAAGAGATGCTTATCGAAGTCGCCGCAGCGGGGGTTAATCGTGCCGATCTCCTGCAGTGGAAAGGCCTTTATCCACCACCGCCCGATGCCTCACCGGTTATGGGCCTCGAAGTGTCGGGTACCGTTGTAGCCTGCGGTGAGGCAGTGAGTAACTTCCAGCTGGGGGACGAGGTCTGTGCCCTTACTCATGGAGGGGGTTATGCGAGCCACAGCATAGCGCCCCAGAGCCAAACGCTGCCGGTCCCTGCGGCGTACACTCTCAAGGAAGCAGCAGCTCTACCCGAAGCTCTGCTCACGGTTTGGCACAATGTGTTTCAGCGGGCAGGCCTAAAGGCGGGAGAGAACGTACTTATACACGGGGGCGCCAGTGGTATCGGAACTCTGGGCGTGGGCATCTGCAAAGCTATGGGCGCCACGGTGTACAGCACGGCAGGAAGCGCCGAAAAGTGTCATCGGGTAGAAGCGCTGGGGGCAGAGAAAGCCTTCAACTATAAAGAAGAAGACTTTGTAGAAGGGCTCGATGCCCTGGGACTCAGGGGCGCAATCTCAGTGATTCTCGACATAGTGGGTGGCGACTACATTGGGCGCAATTTTGAAGTTGCCGCGCCAGAGGGACGCATCGTTAACATCGCGTTTCTTCGGGGCTTTAATGCTGACGTGAACTTCCTGCCACTGCTTATCAAACGGCTGACCCTCACCGGTTCCACGCTCCGAGCCCAGTCCGAAGCCCAAAAAGGCCAAATGGTGCGCGAGATTCGTGAGCGGCTGTTCAGTCATCTGGACGATGGGTCCATCAAGGCGGTTATCGACAGCGAGTTTTCTCTCGAGGACACGCAGGCGGCACTGGACTATATGGAGTCCGGGGTACACATGGGCAAAATCCTCTTGCGGCCCTGATTGATTCTGACCATGTATCGACTGACATCCAGGCTCAGGGCGTTTGCGACCGCAACGCTGACTTTACTGCTCGTCTCCTGTGGTGGCGGCGGGGGTGGCGGCTCGAGCAGTACTCCCTCACCTCCCCCGCCCGTCAATACGCCTCCCGTGGCCGAAGCAGGTGCCGCGCAAAGCGTCGACGCAGCGACAACCGTTAACCTCAGCGGTGATGAGAGCCAGGACAGTGACGGCAATATCGCCACCTATCAGTGGACACAAAGCGAAGGTCCTGATGTAGAGCTCTCAGGAGCGGATCAGGCACTGGCCAGCTTTACTGCGCCGAGCCTGGGTGAAGACCGCGATTTGCTGTTTACGCTCACCGTCACAGACGACGACGGCGCATCGGCCAGTGACTCGGTTACCGTCACCGTGCTTGCCGCAATAGTCGCTGAGCAAGTGTCTATCAGCGGTAGCATTCAACCAGCGGCCAGTCAGAGTCTGGACGGGGACACCAACGACCCCTTCAACCCGTTTCTTAACAATGATGACCCTGCGCAGCCCCAGGTGATTGCTAACCCTACGACGCTGGGCGGTTACGTGAATGAGCCGGGATCCGGGGCTGAGGGTCGATCGCAGGTAGCGGGCGATCGTGAGGACTACTTTTTGGTGGATCTTCTGGCGGGGCAGAGCATCACTCTCCTGGTTGCCGAGTATCAGGATGCGGATGCCGATCTTTACCTCTACTCCACAGACGGTGAATTGCTCGATTTCTCCATTGAGACTGGGCCCAGTGAATCCATTGTGATTGATCAAAGCGACAGCTATCTGGTGAACGTGTCTGTGTTTGCCGGAGCCACCAATTACACCCTGGCCATCGGGTCGAGTCTTGTGCCGGTCAGCCGAGCGCACTATGAGGATGTCATCCCCGGGCAAATGATCGTGTCCTATGCCGATACGCCTGCCGGCTCCCCTGCTAGCACGTCAAAAAGCGCCTCCTCGCCGACAAACACGGCGAGTACTTTTGCCCAACGCCTGAGAATGCGCCAACTGGGTGGTGGGCCGCGACGCGCCAGACTCATGGCATTAGAAAATGCCGGCCAGGACCGACAGCTCCTGACGCGCAGACTGGGTGCCCAGCAGTTTCGCCGCGCGCAGTTTGTGGAAGACGACCTTGCCAAGCGCTGGAGCACCCTCATCAGCATCAAGCGTCTGGCGCGCTCGCCCGAGGTGGCAAGCGCGGAGCCCAATTATCGGGTTCGACCCAGCGCTGCAGTAGATGACGAGATCTATCCCTTGCAGTGGCATTACCCCCTCATCAGTGTGCCGGGCGCCTGGGAAACCAGCACGGGAGATCCCGGAGTTATCGTCGCTGTGGTGGATACCGGCGTACTATCTGGCCATCCGGACCTCGCCGGACAGCTGGTGCCGGGCTATGACTTTATCCGTGATGCCAGCGAAGCCGCCGATGGTGACGGTATCGATCCCAACCCCGAGGAGACTATCGGAGGCGGTGATCTCGCGGCAGTTAATTTTCATGGCACCCATGTCACGGGAACCGTAGCCGCCCGGGGAAACAACGGCATCGGTGTCACCGGTGTGGCCTTTGGCGCACGCGTCATGCCTTTGCGCGCACTGGCAGCCAGCGGTGGTACCGGCTATGACGTCAATCAGGCGGTGCGCTTCGCCGCGGGACTGGAGAACGACTCCGGCACCTTCCCCGATCAGCCCGCGCAGATCATCAACCTGAGTCTTAGCGGCGGCGGATTTTCTGCGAGCACCCAAAGCCTCTACGACGAGCTCCGTGCACGAGGCATCATTGTCGTCGCAGCGGCGGGCAACGAAGACAGCACTGCCCCGACCTATCCAGCCAGTTACGACAACGTCATTTCCGTGAGTGCAGTAGATACGCAGCGGCGAATCACCAACTACTCCAATACCGGTGGCGGCATTGATCTGGCGGCGCCAGGCGGTGATGGCAGTCAGGACTTCAACGGTGATGGTTACCCGGATGGGGTTCTCAGCACCGGCGGCTCCGATGGAGAATTTGCCTATATCTTCCTCAGCGGGACCTCGGTGGCCGCTCCCCATGTGGCCGGTGTGATGGCGCTCATGAAAAGCGTCAACCCGGACCTGACCGCAGACGACGTCGATAGACTCATGGAACAGGGTGCTCTCAGCGACGACGTCGGTGTCGAAGGCCGGGACAATCTTTATGGCCATGGCATCATCAACGCTCGAAAAGCAATTGAGGCGGCTCTAGCGGAAGCTGGCAGCAGCTCCGGCAGTGATCCTCGGCTCGGAACTTCCAGTAGCGCGCTGAACTTCAGCTCACAAAGAACCCGTCTGGAACTGGTGCTGCGCAACAGCGGAGGCGGCGACCTGCAGAATGTGCAATTGCAAGCCAACGATAGCTGGATCAGTACCAGCACAATCAGCGTAGATAGTGAGGGTTTGGGGCGTTATGCCATTGAGGTTTTAAGAGAAGGCCTGGCTCCGGGAGTCTACGAGGGAAGCCTTACCGCAACTTCCAGTGCCAACGAGCTTTCTATACGCATTCTCCTCTCAGTAACCGACGCCACGGATGCGGAATTGGGTATCGTGTACCTGCTCCTTTTCGATCCTGCCAGCGATACCGTCATCGCGCAGACTGTCATTGAGGCAGGCAGCAATAACTTTGACTTCGCCTTTCCGGATACCCCTGCGGGGATGTATCAACTCTTTGCTGGCACCGATTTGGATAACGATTTGCTGATCTGCGATCCCGGGGAAGCCTGCGGCGCCTATCTCACTATCGATCAACCACTGACCATTAACTTTGATAGAAACCGGGACGACATAGACTTTGCGATTGAATATCTTGTGGCACTGCCCGGTGTCGCGAGTGCCACAGGGACAAGCAGCGCCCGGGCAGGAGCTTTCAAGTTTCTTAAACGAGAGGCGGCGGCACCCTAGGAGTACTTCGCGAAGCAAACCGCTACATGAGTGGAGACTCGGGCCGTCGCTCAAACTCGCAGAAGAGTTCCGCGCGGTTCATGATCTGTACAGAAGTCAGCGATGCGCTCGACCGGTGAACACGTAAAATAAATAGCCGCCGAAGTATCCGGCAAGGCACTGCAAACCCAGCCCCAAAGGTTCGCGCACGGCGGCGATACCGTGAAGTCCCAAAACCGCTTTCATGATCAAGTGCAGCGCAAGAATGGCTACCGCCCCGGCAAGACCGTAGAGAAACACCCGTGCCTTGGGGAGGTAGCGACTTAAGCCGGCTGCCACGGGCATCGCCAGCAAAAATGCGAGTAACATCAACGGAAGATAACTGCTCGTGAGGCCCAGGAGGTCGTGCCAGCTCGCCTGAAGCCGATCGCGTAAGGTGACGGGCATTGCCATGGCCTGCAGTTCAGCCAATATAGTCTGAGTGGCGAGAATACTGCCTACAATATAGGCACCCAGCACCGCAGGAAAAAAAGCAATGACCGCACGTAACATTCGAACTCCCGTCTCGTTTGCGCTGACCCATGATGCCGTGTCGGCTGCGCGGAAACCACCGCAGTTGTTTTGTCTTTCGGTGCTGATAATCACCGCGCTCTGCTTTTGTACCCAGGCAGTTCATGCTCAGGACTATCGATTGGTCTCGCTGGCAGATGATCTGCGCTGGCCATGGAGCGTCGCCAAGCTCCCGAACGCAGGGTTTTTGATTACCGAAAGAGAGGGTCGCCTGATCCATCTCGATGAAGACGGTAAGCGCCAGGTCATCGAAGGAACGCCCGCGACGGTGTTCGCAGGACAGGGCGGCTTTTTCGATGTGGTCCTGCATCCCAACTTTGTAGATAACCACTTGGTCTACATTAGCTATGCCGAGGGTACCGAAACCGCTAACGGTACCGCGATCTTCAGGGCTGAACTTGTGGACGGAAGACTCCGCAATGGGGAGCGCATCCTCCGGGTCGAGCCGGACAAAACAACACCCCACCACTACGGCGCAAGAATGCTCTTTTTGGAAGACCGGACACTTCTCATCACTACCGGTGATGGATTTGAACACCGGGAGCAAGCACAATCCCCTGAAAGCGAATTGGGCAAAGTGCTGCGGATCAACGATGACGGAAGCCCCGCAGGCTTACTTGATGACGAAGGGGAACCAAGACGACTTTGGACTCTGGGACATCGTAACCCCCAGGGTCTGACAATCGACCCCGGCACCGGAACTGTGTACATGCACGAGCACGGACCCCGCGGCGGTGATGAAATCAATCGACTCGAGAGCGGGAACAACTATGGCTGGCCTGCAGTCACCCATGGTGTGGACTACAGTGGCGCCTATGTATCGCCGTTTAAGAGCGCGCCGCGCTTCGAAGACCCTGTCTGGACCTGGGTACCGAGTATCGCACCCTCGGGTTTGGCCTGGTATGACGGCAACAGCTTTCCAAGCTGGCGCGGCAGCCTGCTAGTGGGTGCACTTGTTGATCAGGAGGTTCGCCGACTGGAGCTTCGCGATGGCAAAGTGGTGCGAGAAGAGACGCTATTCCCGGAACTTGAAACCCGGATTCGCGACGTAAGAGTGTTTGGGGATGATATTTTCCTGCTCACAGATTCTGAGCAAGGTGCACTGATCCACGTGCAGCCCCGGTAGCGGGTACCAATAAGTAAGACTTTGGAAACAGCCGTCCCGGGCTAAGCACCGCCGGCCGAAAGCCGGCGGGCTTTACGATCCCTAGGCCGCTTTTTTGCGCGCTGCTGCTTTTTTCTTGGCAGGCGCTCTTTTCGCGGGAGCTTTCTTAGCCGCCACTTTTTTCTTAGCAGGCGCTTTCTTTTTCGCTGCCGGTTTCTTGGCGGCTACTTTCTTTTTCGCCGGCGCCCTCTTTTTAGCGGGGGCCCGCTTAGTCACCGCCTTCTTTGCCGCGGCCTTACGCGGAGCCTTAGCCTTTGTTTTAGCTTTGGCCTTGGTCTTTGTCTTAGCTTTAGCCTTGGCTCGGCGCGCCGCTGCTTTCTCCACCATAGCCGCTGCCTGATTTGCCGCCTGCGCTTTGCGAGCCTCCAGAGCAAGGTCGGCACGCATGGGCACGAGCTTCTCTGCATACTCATAGGCGGCCTTGGCGATTTGGCTTACCTTGTCACGCAGCTCTTGCACCTGCTTAACGAGGGCATCGACACGTGCCTGATCTGCACTGTTGCCCTTTTTGCGCATAGAAGCCCGAGCTTTCTTCAGGCGCTCATTCGCAACTTTGTGTTTCTTTTTTACAGAGGCGAGTTCTCGCTTCGCAGAGCCATGCGCGCGCTCGGTTTCCTTTAGCAAACGCTGCCGCAACTGCTCAACACGCTTGCTGGCCTGCTCTGCCATTTTCGTCGCTTGGGCTAATTCTTTTTCTAACATACGCGGTACCTTTAGAGTTTTATTAATTGGCCTCAACTCCAGTGTAGGGAGAAAAATCCGGTTTGTAACGGTCAGTTTTTGATCAGAGCAAAACCAGACAGCGTAAATGCCTGCTACTGGTCGCAAAAAGTCTTCAAACGATCGCAGACCTATGCGGTCTTCAGCTGTGTCGGTTGTATCGCTGGTAAAGGCGGTACTATGCTATCGAGGATGCGGTTATGCATACGCTTAGGTATACGAGAATGGGGTTTACACAATGACTGAGGCAGAAAGCGGTACAAAACCCCGCATGCCCAAAGTGGTGCGCAAACGGCTGCGCGAGGCCGCGGTAGCAAAAGTTCGCCAGGATATTATCCACGCGGGGCGCACGGAGGCTGAGTACGATAACGCGGACCTGGAATATCTGGTTGCCGAAAAAGAGAAGGAGATATGGTCGGGCATCGGGTGGAAGGGCTTCGGGATCGTAGCACTGCTCCTTGGCATCAACATCGGTATTTAGGAGCCATGTCCATCTTCCGGATCCTCAAGTACTCCTCCATCCTGTACTTTCTGGGTAAGCACAGGGATAAGCTTGCGCGATCTGCAGCCGTTCTCCTTTTCGCGTTTGTCAGCTCTCTCATCTATGACGACGTCAGAGTCTATTTGGCCCAACAGCACCCAGGCACGCTCATCTACGCATTGATCGCAAAGATCGTTATTGTCTATGGATCTTTGCTGTTTGTTTTACTGCAGTTTCGCAGCAGCGCAACGGCTGCTGCAAAGGGAGAAGCGCGGGCGGCGGACCTCGCTGGCAGTGTCGGAGCAGAAAAGTCAGCGAAAAATCCCGAGGCCGTCGCCAAAGGCCATCTGGATGCACTGGCGAATGTCGAGGAGCACGACCATTTGCAGTCTCGCTACGACCGGATATTGGCAGGCAAGACGTCCTCGGATCGGACGCCTCGTTAGTCCAAACGTACAGCCCTGGAGCAACGCCCCGGGAGCAAGCTCAAGACGACGACAGCGGTGACAAGCGACCTTCTTCGTCCTGTTCCAAACGACCTACCGCAGCAGCTCTTCGTCGCAAACCAGGCTCGGGGGCCAGATAAAACAAATCGCCATTTTCACCGGTCAAAGCCATGCGAGCGCCATTTAGCCGCGCAATTTTGGCATTCGCCTGCATATGCCGCTGCTCCCCGTGAACAGGTACTGCGAGACGCGGACGCAGCCATTGGTACATCGACGCGAGCTCATCAGCGCAGGGGTGCCCCGAGGCATGCACTGGCTGCGCTGCACTATCTGCGTCAATGATCTGTATACCCTGAGCCCGCAGCCGGCTTAGCAAGCGCTCTACAGACTCCTCGTTCCCAGGAATTATCCGCGAGCTCATGATCACCGTATCCCCCGATTCAAGCTCGAGTTGCGGATGAGAGCCCGCCGCAAGTCGTTGCAGAGCCGCACCATGCTCACCCTGACTACCTGTGGCAACGATGAGAACTTCCTCTCGCGGCAGGTAGCCCAAGTGCCCGGTCTCGATAAGGCGCTGGGAGCGTTGTAAAAGACCGACGCTTAGCGCTGCCGAATGCATCGTTTGCAGCGATCGGCCCAGCAGTCCAAGGTGGCGGTCAGTTTTAGTCGCCACCTCCACAAGACTGTGCAGCCTCGAGATGTTGCTCGCAAAACAGGCGACTACAACCCGGCCCTCGCAAGCAGCAACCGCCTTCAACAAGCCATCTCGCACGACGGATTCGCTGATTGAGTGGCCCGGGACCACGGCATTTGTGGAGTCGCAAACCACCGCATCGAGATTGCTGTCTCCCGCAGCGGCGAAAAGTTCCTGCTTAAAACCCGGCCCCACCAGAGGCGCTTTATCGATCTTCCAATCGGCAGTGTGCAACACGCTCCCAGCTTCACAGCGAATGTGCAAAGCGCAGGTATCTGGTGTTGAGTGTGTGATGGGCAGCCAGCGAACATCAAAGGGCCCTATGGACTGCTCTTCTCCCGGAAGACATTCAATAAGCGGACTGGGAACCCTACCCCCGCGTCCCGCAGCTTTGCGACGTAAAACCTCGGCTGTGAACGGCGTCGTGTAAACGGGCACGGGAAAGAGCTCCCACAACAATGGAATTGCGCCAATATGATCTTCGTGCGCGTGGGTAAGGACGATCCCTGCCAAAGCATCTTTGTGCTCAACAATGAATTGAGGATCCGGTGTTTGCACCCTGGGTCGGATCCTCGTGGAATCTCTTTCAAAGGTAATTCCGCAGTCCACCATTAACCAGGCGCCATCGTGCCCATAGAGATTCAGGTTCATACCGATCTCACCACAACCCCCGAGGGGCAGAAACCACAAGTCTTTAGGTCCCGGCGTCATGATTCGGGCTGACACCTTGGACACCAATAAATACGTCGACTACCAATGCTGTCCCGGCGTATTTTTTCGCCGCACTCATAGCAAGCTCGACCATCCCGTCCAAAAACGAAAAAACGCCGCCGTTCGAATCTCTTAACTTTCTTTTTTAGGCTCGCAGCGAGGCGCGGAGGTAAGGTGATACCAGCGGTTTCATAACTGCGCCGGGGCAGCTTTAAGGTTTCCCGCGCGAGTAAGCCGCGCTCACCGCGACTAAGGTCTTTGGGTCGGCGCTTGGGATGGAGCCCGGCGCAAAACAGTATCTCGGATCGCAAATAGTTGCCGCTACCCGCGAGAAAATGCTGGTCCAGATAGAGTGCTGCCAGGGACCTTCCTGCAAAGCGCGGTGACTGAAGACGTTCGCTGATCTCCTGCCACTCCAGCTTGGCAGATAGTAAGTCCGGCCCAAGGGTGGCAAGAAAGGGATGCATGCCCAGTTCTTCTCTAGGCCACACGCTGATGTCGGATGCGCTGTACAGCAAAGCACTGTGTTGGGCAGTGTGCAGCGCAAGTCGCAAAGACCGATTAGTCGCAGGCAATTTACCGCGCTTGGCGATCTTCCAGACCCCGTACAGCTGATTGTGCGAGTAGATGGCATAGTCATTACCAAAGTGCGTTAGCAGAGCTTTGCCGCGAGTCTCCACTTCGAGCACCCGTTGCCCGCTAAGTACAGGGGAAAACCGCTGCAGCTCGGGAAACGCAAACAGCACCTCTTCAACAGGCTCATCCACCAATATGTTGGCGATACGGTCCGCAGCGCGGCGTATTTCCGGTCCTTCGGGCATGGGGTACTACAACCTCTTCACTTGGGTTCTCATGCATACGCAGACACGCGCCTTGAGGATGGGTGATACTTAAGATCCTATGCACGAAGATACTGACCCCGAGCATGACCACAGCGCAAGCATGCCTCCGCTAAGCACTCGTCTGATCTATGGCGCCGGGGGTGCCGTGTACGCGGTAAAAGAAGCCGCCTACACCATGTTCATTCTGCTCTTTTACACTCAGGTGCTTGGGCTCAATGGCACGGTCACCGGACTGATCATTGCCTTGAGCCTGATCTGGGATGCGATCTCGGACCCCTTGGCAGGTACGCTGTCCGATCGACTGAGAAGCCCTAGCGGACGCCGCCACCCGTTCATGGCGTGGAGCATTATTCCCCTGGGTCTTGGGTTCATTGGTCTGTTTGCTCCCCCAAGCGCACTGATTGGTTCCGAACCGCTCTTGGCAGCCTGGCTATTGTTCTGGTCATTGTGGGTTCGCACCTTTGTCACCACGTTTTCAATTCCTCACCTGGCTCTTTCCGCTGACATCACCAGCGACTATCACGGCCGTAGCCAGATACTTGGAGCCCGACTTGCCTACATGTTCCTTTTCAGCGTGCTCATGCCTGCGGTGGCGCTCACGCTGATTTTTCAATCCAGTGACGGTCAGGACGGCCGCTTCCTGCAAAGTAACTACCCCGTCTATGGTGCTTTTTCCTGTGCCGTCTGTTGGCTGTTCGCCAGCGTCACCACCTTTGGCACCCGCCGATATGCGCTGCCCTCGGACACCCAGCCCTTACCCCCACCGCGCAAGGTCGGCAATACCCTCACTCAAGACCTACTTCGCACCCTTGGCAATCGCAGCTTTCGCTACCTTATTGGTTTCGAAGTGACACTGATGGCGAGCTATGGCGCTGTCTCCGCGCTAAATATGCTGGTGTGGACCTACTACTGGGAGTTTGACGCTCGGCAGATTTCGATAATTCTGTCTATCCCAAGTTTGCTGGCTGTGCTGTTCGTTATGCTGAGTCTGCAACCTTTGGGTCGTCGTCTGGAGAAGTATCAACTGCTTCAGTACGCGACCATCGGCCTCATACTTAACTGCCTGTGGCTTTATCCGCTACGGATGCTGAACATTCTGCCTGCAGACAATAACCCACTGCTATTCGGCCTGAACTTCGTGTTTATGCTGATCTTCATGTACTGCTTTTTAATGCGGGGAATTCAAACGCAGTCAATCATTGCAGACATTACCGATGAACATGAGTGGGAGCACGGTCTGCGACAGGAAGCGGGCTTCTTTGCCGCAAGTAATTTTTCCCAGAAGTTCGCTACGGTGTTTGGACCGCTCTATGGTGGTCTCGCTCTGGATATCATCGGACTTGAGGCTGGCATGCTGCCCGGGACACTGGATGACTCCATTCTCAATGGCCTGGTGATCGCATTCGGTTTGGGATCTATCCCCGGTATGATTATTGCGCTGCTGTTCTCGACAAGAATTACCATCAGCCGGGCACGCGTCGCCGACCTACAGCGCATGCTGCGGGAGCGCGCGGCAGCAACCAATCCCTAGAGGGTTTGTTGGTATTGTTGGGGTTGTTACGGTGTCTTGTGCGGCGCAAAATGCGCGCCTTAGCACATCACGGCCCAAACCATGACTGATCGCATTTACGACACACGCATCCGCGAGGCGCAGCCTCTGATTACCCCTTGGGTGCTCGCTGACGAGCAGCCGCTCTCCGACACTCAGGCGGCCACCGTGAGCGAAGCCCGGGGGCAAATCGAAGAGCTGCTTTCGGGAAAGGATCCTCGTTTGCTAGTGATCGTTGGCCCCTGCTCGGTGCATGACCCGGCAGCACTCCTGGAGTTTGCCGCAGCGCTCAAATCCCACTGTCTGGATCTAAACGATGCGATCCTACCCGTGCTGCGCGTCTATTTTGAAAAACCGCGCACCGTTGTGGGCTGGAAAGGGCTTATCAATGATCCAGATCTGGACGGCAGCTTTCACATCAACAAAGGGCTCCGTCTTGCGCGCAAGGTACTGCAGGACGTAGCTGATCTGGGTCTCCCCGCTGCGAGCGAATTTTTAGACACGACCTTTGGTCAGTACTACGCGGATTTTGTGAGCTTTGCGGCCATTGGTGCACGCACCGTCGAAAGCCAGATCCATCGAGAGCTCGCCTCCGGACTCTCTATGCCCGTCGGTTTCAAAAATGCCACTAACGGCGATATCGGCGTCGCTATTGATGCCATCCGCAGCGCCAATCACAGCCACTGGTTTCCATCACTCACGCGTGAGGGCACGCCAGCCATTTTGCATTCCAGCGGCAACCCCCACAGCTACCTGATTCTTCGTGGTGGTAAAGCCAGTGGGCCGAACTACGACGCCACCGCCGTTCGCGAAGCGGCAGCAGCGATGACTACAGCCGAGCTCGAACCCGGTGTGATTGTGGATTGCAGTCACGGTAATAGTGAGAAAGATCCGCAGCGTCAGACCATCGTCGCTGCAGACGTCTGCGATCAGATTGAACAGGGCCAGACGGCTCTGCGAGGTGTAATGCTGGAAAGCCACCTTGTCGGTGGTAACCAAGGCATTGGCGCAAGAGAGTCTTTGCGCTATGGACAGAGCATCACGGATGCCTGCCTGTCTCTCGGGGACACACTACCGGTACTCGATAACCTTGCCGCGGCAGTGCGCCGGGCAAGGCTTTAGCGCAGGCTTACCAGGTGTATCCAATGCGAAGGCGGTAGGTTTGATCAACCTCTTCGGTACCGTCGACCGCGCCCGTGTTGACGTCATATACAAATTCAGCCGAGGCTTCGATACCGTAGAGTAGGGGGAAAGCCAAACCAAGCGTCGTATTCAGAACAATGTTCGAGGCCTCGTCCAGGTTCCAGATACCCTTGTGATCGACGTAGAGGCGAGAGTCACCACCCAGATAATTACTCGCAATATGCACATCCCAGGTACTACCGATGTACTCCCTGTCTTCGGCACTGATGAAATCTTCAGTGATATACGCAAGGCCGGTTTCAGCCTCTAGTTCGAAGACAGCTTCTGTGAAGAAGCGCCGGCCTACATAGGGCCCCAGAGAGGTCCTCAGATCCAAGTCTGCGAATAAGTCCTGCTCTGCCGACGCGCCGCCGCCCCAGTACCAGTTACCCGTTTGATTGCGATCGTAGCGGCCTCTGGCTGTCCAGTTTTCCGCATTCTTAACACCGTTGGCTTCGTTAAGTTCACCAAAAGCCTCAACACGATATCGATCCACTAAGCTTTCCCAGCGGGTCTCAAATCGGTAATTGAGTTCGTCAGTGTCAGTGTTGCCGCGCTGGCTGTCAAAACCAAAACTAGCCAGACCGCCAAAGTTGTATCCATTGCCCAGCTCCCAGGGCTCCGGATTGATTCGGGTGAGTTGCTTGAGGGCATAATTCTGATTGGGCTGTTGTGGCAGCGCCAGCTGCTCACCCGTCACCTCTAATCGCGGAGTTTCCAAAACGCTGCCATCATCCATCTGCAGAACAAGATCAGAATCAACGGCCATAGCGACAATTTCTGCTTGATCAATCTCCAGAACGCCGGCAAAACCGGTCTCAATCTTCACGATGCCGGCATCGGCATCCTGCACGGTCCCCAAAACCACAGAGCCATCGCGCAGCTCAATCCGATCCGTCGCGGCGGCAGTGCCCGCCAGACTGAGTGTGCCAAGCAAAAAAACGCAGGCTGTCGTGAATCGACTTCTAAATAGGTACATAAACTTGCCTCGGTGTATTTCTGGTGCTGTTAGATCAATAAAAATCGCGCGCAGTTTAGCAAGCTGCATCGAATTTCTGACTCATTCTTGTTAGGGAATTTTTGTGTTTAATTCAGGACTGTGACCCGTTCACCAATTGTAAACTCGCCACCGCCGGTGACTATCGCGTTCATTCCAAAGTAGATGACACCCTCTCTGCGGCGATAACTCGCAAGAACACGGTTAATTTCGGGATCCCGAGCGGCAGTTTGCTGATCAATGGAGGGGATGGCGCAGCGTGAGCAAGGTTTCACAATGGCCAGCGTCGTGGAGCCAATCCGTAGATTTCGCCACTCATCTTCTGCAAAGGGATCTGAGCCACCCACCACCAGGTTTGGGCGGAAGCGATCCATGGGAACAGGATTGTTCAGCCGGGTGTTTAGATCGTCCAGTGATGCCTGAGAGACAATCAACAACGGAAAACCATCCGCAAACGCGACATGCTGCTCGCGCTTAGCGTCGGGCAGATAAACGGAATCGACGGATCGCGAGGCATCTTCGGGACAGAACACCAGACGAAGATCCGCGCCAAGGCGGTGGCTAAGCCAGGTATCCACTCTCGGGTCTACACCCCGGGCGAGCATTGTGTGACCCCAGACGGTTGAGGAAATTTCCCGGTCCCCGGTGCGGGGTGTACTGACCTCTATACTTTCACCGGCATAGCTCAGGGAGAGTCCATCTTCGCGCAGGGCAACATCGAGCAAAGCCATGTCGGGCGCGCGACGCTGACTGTAAAATTGTCCCTCGCTATCGACGAGCATCCATCGCCGATCACCGGCCAGACCAAAGCGATCCATGCTGGCGCTGTTCACGGCGTGCCCCCGCGCCGACTTTATGGGATAGCGATAAATAGCAGACAAGTTCATCACACTTATGGGGCCAATGAGCGCTTTTCTGCGAGCGCCTTGAGAAAATCATGCACACCGGTACCGACGCCCGAACCCGTCAAACCCAGCCGCACCACCACTGTCTCCCACTCAGGAATAACAACAACAAACTGTCCCGCGTGGCCGCTTGCGTAAAAGAGGTTGTCTGGCAGACCGTCAAAGGCAACCCCATCGGTATTTAGCCAAAAGCCGCGGCCATACTGACCCCTGGGGTCCGAGTCCCTGGCCACTACGGAATCACGAAGCCACCCCTGAGAGAGTAACGGCGAGCGCCCATGCCAGGCATCAAGCCATAGCTGTCCGGCTTGCAGCCAATCTCGGGCGGTCAAATAGACATAGCTGGACCCGACCTGCACGCCGCTGGCATCAGCTTCCGCCACCAGAGAGTCCATACCCAGGGGCGCGATGAATTCGCGAGCGATCCATGACTCGTAGGGCTCCTCCAAGGATCGCTGCCATGCGTAGCTGGCAAAAACCGTGTCACCACTGGAATAGGAAAAGTGCTCTCCGGGCGCATAGGCCTGGCTTATGCCCGCGGGCACCCGCCACATCGCCGGTGCCGTGTACAGCATCTTGGTCACATCGCTGCCCGGGCCGTATACCTCGACGAAGTCGAGCCCACTCTCCATTTGCAGGAGATGCAAAAGTGTTAACTCAGGGTCCAGGTCAGGAACGTCCGGGGCATCCGATAAGAGTTCAGCCATGGACTGTGTCGGATCTATTTTTCCCTGCTGGGTCTGAATGCCTATCCAGGTCGACATAAGACTCTTGTTCATGGACCAACCCTGCAAACGGGTTTGCGCCGTCACCGGACTAGCGTACTGCTCCACGCGAAGTTCGCCGTTTGTGGCTACCAGCAGCGCAAGAGTGTTTCGGGCACCCGGCGCAGACTCGGGCTCCGCAAATGCGTTGTTCACCGCTGCGGTCCACTCTGCGGGCACGCCGGGCCCAGTCTCTGTAATAGAGGCCAACTCAAGGGGATCTGCGCCTCTGGCCGTTGTATTCAACGTACAACCCCGACCGGTGAGATGCACAGCATTCGCAGTCACGCCCAGAAGTGACGCCGTAACTACGCCTTCATCTCTGACAGTCTCGATTTTCAGGGCGCCCAGGAGCGGCCCCAGAATCGCCATATTGGGCAACACATCGCGATCACGCACAAAGCCTTCAGGCAAACCAGAGACAAAGACAGCAGAGCACACTTGCTTGGCGCTGTAGCCCACAGCGACCTGCATGGCACCTCGGGCAGTCCAAAAGCCAAATAGCAGGGCCAGCAGCAATAAAGGGACCAGCAACTTAACTAGCTTTTTCATGCAACTACTCTCTGTTGTTATTGTCCGAGACGGTGAATAAACGGCGCTGATGAAGCATAGGGCACAGGCCTGTTAGAATGCCCGCCCCCAGGAGGAACAGCAATGAGTGATCTCGATTTCGACCTATTTGTCATCGGTGCAGGATCCGGTGGCGTCCGCGCGGCTCGCATGTCCGCTGGCTTTGGCGCACGGGTAGCCATCGCCGAAGACCGCTACATGGGTGGTACCTGTGTCAATGTCGGCTGCGTGCCCAAAAAGTTGTACGTTTACGCGTCGGAATTTGGCAAAGCTTTTGATGACGCCCGAGAGTTCGGTTGGGACAGCGGCGACCGGCGCTTCGAATGGAGCACACTGCGAGACAACAAGAAAACCGAGATTGCCCGTCTCAACGCGATCTATCGAAACATACTTGATGGCGCTAACGCCACGCTCATCGATGGACGCGCGCGGATTATCGATCCCAATACCGTTGCCGTCGGTGATCAGCACTATACGGCCCGCAAGATCCTTATCGCTACCGGCGGCTGGCCCTACAAGCCGGATTTCCCCGGCAATGATCTGGCGGTGACCAGTAATGAAATCTTTGATCTCGAGAGCTTTCCCGAACGTCTTCTGATCATCGGTGGCGGCTATATCGCCGTGGAGTTCGCGGGCATTTTCAACGGTCTCGGGTCCCGCGTGACCCAGCTGTACCGTGGCCCCCTCTTCCTCCGTGGCTTTGATAGCGACATTCGCGCCCACGCGGCTCAGGAAATCCGCAAAACCGGCGTGGATCTGCGCTTTGAGACCAACATTGTCAGTGCGAAGCGCACCGGCAGTGGCATTGAAGTAGAGCTCACCGACGGCAATAGTATGGAAGTGGATGCCATCCTCTGTGCGGCGGGTCGGCGCCCCCACCTCGATGGCCTGGGACTTGAGAACACCGATGTAAAACTGACCAGCCACGGCACTATCGACGTCGATGAGCACTTCCAAACAGCACAATCCAATATTTATGCACTGGGAGATGTGATTGGCGGCATGGAGCTCACCCCCGTCGCCCTCGCAGAGGGCATGTCCTTCGCAAGGCGGCAGTACGGTGACCTGGAAAAGGATGTGGACTATGACTTCATCCCCACAGCGGTGTTCTGTCAGCCCAACATCGGCACCGTTGGCTTCACTGAAAGTGCCGCAGAAATCGAGTTCAAGGACATCACGTTGTATAAGTCTACGTTTAGACCTATGAAGCACACCATCAGTGGCCGTGATGAAAAAACCTTTATGAAGCTCATCGTCGATGACGCTACGGATCGCGTGGTCGGTGTGCATATGATGGGACCGGATGCGGGCGAGATCATTCAGGGTATCGGCATCGCCCTCAAGGCCGGCGCCACAAAGGCTACCTTTGATAGCACCATTGGCATACACCCCACGGCCGCCGAGGAGTTTGTCACCATGCGGGAGCCCTGGGGCGACGATTAAGGCACTTCCGTGAACGCGCCGCGGCAGCCTAAAACGTGAATGTTGAACTGTGGCAACTGGCGCTGCTTATGGGCGCCGGTACCATCGCGGGGGCGCTAAACGTCATCGCAGGGGGCGGTTCACTCATGACCGTGCCCATCATGCTGTTTTTGGGCCTCTCCGGGCCGGAAGCCAATGGCACCAACCGCATCTCGATCATCGCGCAGAACATCGTCGCGGTGCGCACGTTTTTTCGTCGCGGCTTTTCGGAATTTCGCCTCAGCCTGACCCTTTCCGCTGCGGCGATCCCCGGCGCGATTCTGGGCGCTCTGGTCGGTGTGCAACTTGACGGTGAGTGGTTTGACCGAGTGCTTGCGATGGTCATGCTCGGCGTACTCGTCTTGATGCAGATTCCTTCCAAGAGAGCTGTGGATGGCGGAAACCCCATGACGCGCAAAAAGCTGATCATTGGCCACGTGCTGATGTTTGGCGCGGGCTGCTGGGGTGGCTTCATACAGGTCGGCGTCGGCTTCATTCTGATGCCGATTCTGCATCGGGTGATGGGTTTGGATCTTGTACGGACTAATATGCACAAGGTCTTTATTGCGCTTACTTACAACCTCTTTGCCATAGTGGTCTTTGCCGCAGCAGTCTCTATTCACTGGCAATTTGGCTTGGCGCTGGCTGCAGGGAATGCGCTGGGGGGATACTTTGGTGCGCGCTTCTCGGTGCAAGGAGGCGAGGTTTGGATTCGCCGCATATTCACTGTCGTGCTGTTGATTTTTATTGCTAAACTTCTGCTCCCTTCAGGGTAGCCTCAACCACTTTTTTACCTATTTTTTCACCGGAAGGTCATGATCGACGTCGAATCAGTCACTCGGTACTACGGCAAGACTCCAGCGGTTAAAGAAGTAAGCTTCTCTATTGACGAGCGTCAGATCATTGGGCTGCTGGGACATAATGGCGCCGGTAAGACAACCGTCATGAAGATGCTCAGCGGCTACCTTGAGCCATCAGCTGGAAGCGTGCGGGTTGACGGTAAAGACATCAGTACCCATGCAAAGGAGATTCAGCGAAAACTCGGCTATCTTCCCGAAAACCTTCCCATCTACCCGGAAATGTCCATCGCCGACTATCTGGATTACACCGCGCAGCTGAAACATCTTCGCGGCGATGCAAAACGTCGCAGTCTTAAGTATGCCGTCGAGGTTACTGAACTGGGCGCGCGATATTTCGACCCCATCGGTCAGCTCTCCCGGGGATTCAAACAACGGGTCGGAGTCGCTCAGGCCATTCTGGGAGAGCCGGAGTTGCTGATTCTGGACGAGCCGGGCAATGGCCTCGATCCACAGCAAAATGAGCATATGCGTGACCTGGTGAGAGAACTCTCTGGTCGTGCAACAGTCATTTTGTCGACCCACGTCATGCAGGAGGTTGATGCGCTCTGTGAAAGAGTGCTGGTGCTCTCCAATGGCACCTTGGCATTGGATTCTCCGCTGGCAGATCTCCGTGAGAGTCGCGAACTACTGGTGACCGCAAGCGATGAGGCCGATGATTTGGCCGGTTTGCTGTCGCGCCTGCCTCAGGTAGCCGAAGTCTGCACTCTGGATAGCGCCGACAACAAACTGACCCTGAGTTTGCGCCTACGCGAAAGCGCCGTCATGGATACCGCGGCGGGCAACATCAGCCACACCGTGATAAACGGCGGGGCAAAGCTTTATTCACTCACGCCTTTGCGACGCAATCTGGAGCAAATATTCCGCGACGCGGTCAAAGAAACGGGTGCCAGCCATGGGGCCTGATGCGGTGCTGTTTCGAGTCGCGCGCAAGGAGCTGCAAATCTTCTTTGCCTCTCCGGTTGCGTGGTTGTTCCTTGCGAGCTTTCTTGCCACTTGCCTGTTTGTATTCTTTTGGGTCGAGGCATTTTTCGCGCGAAACATAGCTGACGTGAGACCCCTGTTTGAGTGGATGCCGCTATTACTCATCTTTTTGAGCGCAGCGCTGACGATGCGTAGTTGGAGTGAGGAGCGGCGCAGTGGCACCCTGGAACATGTTCTCACCTTGCCGGTCCCGCTCTGGCAGTTTGTGATCGGTAAATTTTTGGCCTGCGCCCTCATACTACTCATTGCACTGGCGGGAACGCTGCTCCTGCCATTCACTGTCGCCAACATCGCGAGTCTGGACTGGGGCCCGGTGCTTGCCGGCTACCTCGCAACGTTTCTTGTTGGCTGTAGTTATTTAGCCATAGGGCTCTTTGTTTCTTCACGCACGGATAACGCGATCGTCAGCCTCATCGGCAGTGTTGCCCTCTGCGGTCTGCTCTATCTCGCCGGTAGTGATCTCCTGCTGGGATTTTTTGGCGGCGGTTTTGCAGAAGTGCTTCGTCTTCTGGGCTCGGGCTCACGCTTCGAAAGCATCACCCGGGGCGTCATCGACCTTCGTGACCTCTATTACTACATCGCGGTCACCGCAGCTTTTCTGGGCTTGAGTGTCTATGCACTGGAACGCGGACGCTGGTCGCAGCAATCGAACAAGCGACACCGGGGCTGGCGACTGGGCGTCTCGCTGCTACTGCTCAACCTGATCCTCGCTGGACTCTGGTTACACAAGCTTCCCAGCCTGCGATCCGATGTCACCCAGGGCAAACTCTATTCACTCTCTCAACCCAGTGAGGAACTGCTGTCGCAACTGGAAGAGCCTCTGCTGATCCGCGGATATTTCAGTGAACGCTCCCATCCGCTCCTCGCCCCTTTGGTGCCACAGCTTCGGGACCTGCTGCGAGAGTACGCCGTGGCTGGCAACCGTAAAGTGCGGGTTGAGTTTGTGGATCCGGCTCAAGACGCCGCCGCAGAACAAGAAGCCAATGAGGAACACGGCATTCAGGCAACCCCTTTTCAGGTTGCCGACCGTTATCAGTCTTCTCTGGTAAACGCCTACTTCAATGTGCTGGTGCAGTACGGAGACGAAAAGGAAGTCCTGGGCTTCTCGGACTTCATTGAAGTCAAAATGGCGATGGCAGGGGAGCCCGAGGTCCTCCTTCGCAACCCCGAGTTCGATGTCACCCGCGCTATACGCGACGTTTTGTATCGCTATCGCAGCAGCGGGGAGCTCTTCGATCAGATCGATAAACCGGTCACGCTGCGCGCTTATGTTTCCAGCGACACCCTGCTGCCCGAGCTCCTGGTGGACTATCGCAAGGCAATTCGTGCCCAGGCCGAAGCACTGGTTCCCCGCTCGCAGAACAAATTCAATATCGATTTTGTTGAACCGGAAGCCAACAATGGTGCTGAGGCCGCGCGCATTCTGGATAAGTGGGGCTTCCAGCCGATGATCACCGCCATCGGTGATGAGAATCAATTCTACTTCTACCTCACACTGGAGGACGACCATCAGGTCATACAACTGCCCACCGGGCGTTTTGACAGCGCGGATTTTGGTGATGCGCTGGAGGCCGGCTTGCGACGCTTTGCCAGCGGCTTTACCCGCACCGTAGCGTTGGCGCTACCCAGCAGCAGCCGGGCTCAGGGCGGCATGCCGCCGAGTGGCCATAGCTTTGGCACGCTGCAGCAGACGGTGAGCCAAGACCACAGCATTCTCATGGAGAATCTCGAGGATGGCAGTGTCGACCCCAGCGCTGACTTGCTTATGGTCATGGCGCCCGAGGCGCTGAGCCAACAAGGCCTGTTCGCAATTGATCAATACTTAATGCGCGGTGGTACGGTAATCATTGCCAGCTCCCCCCGGTCTATAGAAACCCAAGGGGCTGCACTGCAGTTACGCAGGGTCGAGAGTGGCATAGAGAGCTGGTTGGAACATCACGGGCTGCGCGTGGAAGACACCGTTGTTCTGGATGACCGGCAGGCGGCGTTCCCCGTACCTGTGCTACGCCGCGTAGGCGATTACGAATTCCGCGAGATGCAGTTTGTTGACTATCCTTATCTGCTGGATATTCGTGATGACGGCTTGAATGCTGATCACCCCGTCACTCGCGGCCTCCCCAACCTCACCGTCGCCTGGGCATCACCGCTAACCGTAGAAACCCGCAAGGGGATTGAGAGCGTGACTCTACTGAGCAGCTCTGACGCGGCCTGGTTGTCAAAGCAAACAGACGTCATGCCGAGTGTTGATGACAGCGGGCAAAGTGGTTTTTCCGCAGCGGGGCAAGTTCGGCAACGCGCCACTATCGCCGCAGCGCTTAGCGGCGAGTTCACAAGCTTTTTTAACCAAGTACCAGAACCCGCAGCACCAGAGCAAAATGCGGATACGAGTATAGAACCGCCGAGCACGGCGCTGATTAGCAAGTCACCTGCCTCTTCGCGACTTATCGTTGTGAGTTCCAATGACTTTGCCAGTGATCAGGTCCTAAGCGGCGTTATCGCCGCATCCGGCACCCAGTATTTTGGCCCCCTCGAGTTCCTGATGAACGCCGTAGACTGGGCGCTGCAGGACAGCAGCCTCATGAACATCCGTTCCCGCGCACACTTCAATCGCACCTTACCTGCACTCCCACAGGGCGAACAGGCGACTATCGAATATGGCAACTACGCAGCTGCGCTGTTTTTCCTTCTGGTGATTTATGGCCTTTGGCGACTCCAGGGTAAACGGCGACAGAGACAGCTTGGAGCGGTTCTCAAATGATACTTCGAGCTCTCGCCCTACTATTTGTTGTACAGCTCGCATTAGTTGCGACGCTGTACTGGCCTAAGGCTCCCGCAAAGATAAGCCGGGAAGCGCTTATCACAACAATTGCACAGGACGCGATTAGCCGAATTCAGCTGTCTAACAATGACGGAGCCACGCTCGTCCTCGTTCGTGATGCGGACGAGTGGCGCCTTGATCTTGGCATCCCCGCAGATAGCACCAAGGTAGCCGGCTTGTTGAGCGCCCTGCTGACCCGGGATCCTGGATTCCCCATCGCAGACAGTTCAAGTGCGGCCAAGCGTTTTGAAGTATCAGAGACCGCCTTTATCCGGCGAATTACCCTGGCCAGCGCCAGCAGTAAAGTCACCGCGTATCTGGGCAGTACGCCAGCAATGGGCAAAATACATGCTCGCTTAGAGGGCGAAGACGCCGTTTACCTACTGCCGTTAAGCAGCTATGACGCGCCGGTCGATATCGACAGCTGGCTGGATACACGACTCCTGTCATCTAAAACGCCGACGCTGTTCTCACTCTACGGTGTGGAGTTCACTAGCAACGACAGCCTCTGGTCCCGCAGTGATGGGCAAGCCACCAACCAGGCGCTCGCTTCTGCCTTCGCTGACGTACTCGCTAGCCTGCAAATCAGCGGTTTAGTCGATCCTGCAGATGGGGATTTGGCCAGCGCGGGTGAATCCTTGCGAGTTGCTCTGGGCGATGATGAAGGCGTCAGCCTGCTTAGCGTCCTCCACAGCGAGGATTCAGAGCGCTACTACTTTGAGAGTGAGCGCTTTGACGAGATATTCAGTACCAGCGCCTATGATGCCGAGCGTCTCATAGACGCGGCAAAGGCCTTGATAGCGGGCGACGGCTGAAGCGAACAGACTAAGTTTGGACCTAACCTGGTGGGTCTGAATCCAGTCGCCCTTTCCCATTGTTCGCCGCCTTTATAGCGATGGCCAGTGAAAACCAAAAACTACCCAGAAGAGCGATATAGCCTTTGGAGACAACCATGGCCCCTGGCCCCCAGACCCTCGCCCCAAGCTGGTTTCTCGACAGCGATAGCGAAGCCGTATGCGCCTACGCGTCTCAAGCCGGCAAAAACAATAAAGATCCCATCGCCATTGCCGAGGATCTTTTCTATACCGTACGCGATGGGATCCGCTACGACCCCTATCAGGTCTCCCGCGATCCCGAGGTCTACCGGGCCAGCGCTATAGCCGGCGCAGACAGCAACTGGTGTGTTCCCAAATCGGTGCTACTTACTGCCTGTGCTCGCGCTCGCGGCATACCGGCACGCCTGGGCTTTGCGGACGTTCTCAATCACCTGACCAGCGACAAGCTCAGCGAAAGTATGGGCACTGACCTCTTCGCCTGGCACGGCTATACGGAACTCTGGCTGAACGATCGATGGATCAAACTTTCAACGGCATTTAACATCGAGCTCTGCGAGCGCTTTGGCGTTGCCGCCCTGGAATTTGATCCGATCAACGGAGCCCTCATGCACCCCTATGACACCAGCGGCCGCAGGCATATGGAGTATGTTCGTGAGCGCGGCAGTTACGACGACCTGCCCCTACAAGATATCTTCGAAACCTTTGATGAGGTGTACCCGGATATGGCGATTTCTGAGACCAGCGCCGACTCCGCGTTTCACGGGTAACCCCCGCAGGCAACGACCGGTGCTAGCGATTCCTCGCCCTAGGGAGTTGCAAAGCCTCAATCCTGCGGACTCTGCTCTATGTTTCCCAACTCTTTCTCTAGCAGTGCTCTTGCGTTTTTGAAATTCGCTAAGTTCCGATCCAGCCACGCAATGCTCGTGGAACTGGTGCGACGCAGATCTGAGAGTCTCGAAAGCAGTACTTTGTCAGAACAGGTCGAGCCCATTTCGAACTCAAGCTCCTCCCAGCTAACGTTGCTAAAACCGTTGACGGGACGATCTAGCCAGAAAATGAATCTATCCCTGATGTAGGTATGACTGCTTCTCACCCGCTGTTGCTGAGCAGGAAAAACCCTCAGCTGATAGTTATGCTCACGCACCGTCTCATTGATGGCATCCCGTAACTCCTCATTGTCCACAAGCAGCAAGCGCCCCGACGAACGCAACTCCTCCAGGGTGCCGTCTACGAACTGTGCGGGAATCAGTTTGCCCATATGAAACACGCCGTTCGCAAATCGATCCCTCTTCTCCTTCGGTACATCGCACTCTCGAAGAGAATTCAAAACAATACTTAGGTTGTCGAGGTTAGAAGTTACGAACGCTTTCGTCCGTTCGGTGCCGGTTATAGACAGTGAAAAGTCCGCCTTAAGTCGATGCAGGTAGTCTCGTAGAAGCTGCTGCTCGCGCTGACTCTCTTGCCAACTCTGAGCCTGAATACCTAAAAACACACCGAGAGCCACGATCAAGAACTCAAAGGCCACGGCAGTCCAGTTCTGGCTTTTGAGGTGCAGCGTGAGTCGTTGCAGTAGCACAGGCATCCTTTAGGTGAGAGATTTGTCGAATTCGAAGAGATACTAGCCTATATCGCGGGAAGCCAGGCTGTTGTCTCGTTGCTAGCGCCGATAACGCTCCAACACACTGGAAAAATCTCGAGTCCCATTCCCCGCATCCTGATGCGCACTATAGAGTGACTGAGCCAGCCGTCCCATACGATTATCGACTCCCGCTGCCTCTGCGACTTCCATCGCGAGGCCAAGATCTTTTGCCATGAGGTCCACCATGAACCCCGGCTGATAGTTGTTGCTTGCGGGGCTGCCCTCCATAACCTCGGGCCAGGGATTGTAGACTTCGAGGGACCAGTTACGCCCGGAGCTCGCCAGCATGATCTCTGACAGACGCTCGGGGTCCAGACCATGCTGCTCGCCCATTGCCAATGCCTCACAGGTACCGAGCATATGTACGGCAAGCAACATGTTATTACAGGCTTTGGCGACCTGACCGGCGCCGGCGGGACCCGCATGAAAACTCGCGCGGCCCATCACGTCCAACACCGCCTGCGCGGTCTCAAACACCGTTGCATCGCCGCCACACATAAACGCGAGCGTGCCGGCTTGCGCCGCAGCAACACCACCAGAAACCGGCGCATCAAGAAAACCAATTCCGCGCTCTGCCGCCGCTTCACCCACGCTGCGCGCGGTCTGCGCATCAATAGTCGAGCAATCCAGCACGGTGGTACGTGAGTCCAGCATGGACAGCAGGCCATCGTCTCCAAGATACAAGCCGGCGACGTGCTTCCCTGCCGGGAGCATGCTGATCAAAAAGTCTGCAGACTCAGCCGCCGCCTTTGCTGAGTCAGCAACTGTCGCTCCCTGTTCGGCCAAAGTTTTACAGGCATCTTCGGACAAATCAAAAACCGACACGGCAAAGCCCGCGGCGACAAGGTTGGCTGCCATGGGGCCGCCCATATTGCCAAGACCAATGAACCCTACACGTTGTTGCATCTTTGTCTTCCTTTAACGGTTATAGATCGACGAGGGGGTTTTCAGGCCAGGGCGCGGTAAAAAACTGATCCACTAACTCGGCCGGTACCGCGCGAGATTCGGCGTAAGACCAATCGGGTTTACGATCCTTATCGATCAATAAGGCACGAACCCCTTCAGCGAACTCCGGGTGTCGCATGATGTTGGTTCCCAGCTGCAGCTCTTGCTGAAACACTTCCCGCAGAGAACTGTGCCGGGTTTCGAACAGCTGACGATCAATCCACTGCGCAGCCAGCTTGGAGCCATACACCAAACCATCGCGGGCCTTTGTCAGCCATCGATCCTCAGTCTCGATGCCCGTTATGCGATCGATAACATCATGAATATCATCTCCATCACACAAGGCATTGATGGACTCCAAATGGGGTTCAACCTGCGCTTTTGGCAATTCGGCAGCACCCTCTGCCTCGCTAAAAGTCCGCAGGGCATGACGCATTAGTGAATGATTGGCCGCGCTATCCCGACCCCAGTTCACAGCGAGCAAGGCAGCAAGCACCGCATCTTTTTGCTCAGCAGCGATGAAACGATCCGCAAGACCGCAAAACAAGGCATCCGCCGCATTCACCGAAGCCGCCGTCAGCGCAAGAAAACGTCCACTCGCTCCTGGCATATGGTTCAGAAACCAGCTGCCGCCCACATCCGGAAATAGCGCAATGTTCACCTCGGGCATGGCGATACGCGTCGCCTCGGTCACAACGCGATGGGAGCAACCCGCCATCACACCGAGTCCACCACCCATGACAATTCCGTGACCCCAGCAAAGAATGGGCTTGGGATAGGTATGAAGGTTGTAGTTCATGCGGTATTCCCGCGCGAAAAACGTCTCGGCGTATTCGCAGGGACCACCGGGCGTAGCCGACGAAGAAGCATGCAGGGCATGCACGTCTCCACCAGCGCAGAATGCTTTCTCGCCGCTGCCGTCGATGACAATCGCTGCTATGGCTGGATCATCTCGCCACTCATCAAGAGCACCCTGTATGAGATCGACCATCTCGAGGGTCAGAGAATTCAGTGTCTCGGGACTATTGAGGGTGAGCCGACCCAGTTTGCCAGCGGCTGCGGACTCTTCCCGCACCAGAACCGCGTCAGGCATTTTTCCACTCCGGCTCACGCTTCTCGAGGAACGCATTAACGCCCTCGCGTTGATCTTCCGTGCTGAACAGCTCTACAAAGAGGTCGCGCTCGGCCGCCAAACCATCACCGATCGCCTTGTCTCGTGCGCTGTGTATCAAGCGCTTGCAGCGCGCGACGGCACTGGGGCTTTGCTGGGCTGCCTGCGACGCGAGGGCCAGAGCGTGTTCGAGTGCTGTGCCTGTTTCGACAAGCTCTTCTGCGAGACCGATGCGCTCCGCAGTGGCTGCGTCAATGCGCTCATTGCAAAGAATCATGCGCTTGGCCCAGCCCTCACCGACCAACTGAGCAAGGCGCTGGGTTCCTCCTGCGCAAGGCAGTAAGCCCACGCGTGCTTCTGGCAGCGCGAGCTTTGCCTGGGACTCTACAACCCGGATGTCGCAAGCCAGGGCCACTTCTAATCCGCCGCCCATGGCAAAGCCATTTACCGCCGCGATGGAGACACCGCGAAAGTCCGCCAAAGCCTCAAATGCTTCGCCAAACAAACGCCCCATAGCGCCTGCTGTCTCGGGGTCGCCATCGGCAAACAGCTTTAGGTCGGCTCCTGCGGAGAAAAACTTTTCTCCGGCGCCGGTCAGTACAAGCGCGTAGATGTCCGACTGCGCATTGAGATTCGCGATCAGGTCGCGCAAGGCGGGAAGGCTCTCGGTATCCCAGGTATTTGCCGCGGGGTTGTTAATGGTGAGCAACGCGGTATTGCCGCGCTGTTCGACAAGGAGTTTGGGAGAGCTGCTGCTTATCATCGAATAACCTCCAAAGCGCCGTCCATCATCATCTTTCGAGCGATGATCACGCGCATGATTTCGTTAGTGCCTTCCAGAATCTGATGAACTCGCGTATCGCGAACATGACGTTCCATAGGGTACTCACGGATGTAGCCGTAGCCGCCGAACAACTGCAATGCCTCGTTACATACGCGAAAACCAAGATCCGTTGCCATACGCTTGGCCATGGCACAGTAGGTACTGG